>DXBY01000298.1 GCA_019116305.1 Candidatus Ruania gallistercoris
CTGCCGGGTGCCTCCGGCGACTGGGCGGGCGCCCGCCGATTCCGGGTGAGCATCGAGTTCCCGCTGCACAACTTCGGGCCCTCGGTGCCGAACCTGCTCGCGGCCGTGGCCGGCAACCTGTTCGAGATCCGGCAGGTCGGCGCCCTGCGGCTGGTCGACCTGGACCTGCCCGCGGAGTTCGCCGCCGTCTACCCCGGTCCGCAGTTCGGCTGGGACGGTACGGCGCGGCTGGCCGGCCGCAGCTCCGGTCCGCTGCTGGGCACGATCGTCAAACCGAGCATCGGCCTGGACGCCGAGCAGCTGGCCGAGCTGGTCACCGAGCTCGCTGACGCGGGAATCGACTTCATCAAGGACGACGAGCTGCAGGGCAACCCACCGCACCTCCCGCTGGCCGAACGGGTACGGGTGGTCACCCGCGCGCTCACAGCGGCTGCCGACCGAAACGGGCGCAAGCCCCTGTATGCGTTCAACATCACCGACGACATCGACCGACTTGGCCCGAACCATGACCTGGTCGCCGCTGCCGGCGGCACCTGCGTGATGGTCTGCGTGAACACGGTGGGCCTGGCCGGCTTGCAGTACCTGCGCGCTCGCTCGGAGCTGCCGATCCACGGCCATCGCACCATGTTCGGCGCCTACTCCCGCTCTCCGCAGCTGGGCATCGACTTCCAGGTGTTCCAGAAGCTGTCCCGGCTGCTCGGCTCCGACCATGTGCACACCAACGGGCTGAGCAACAAGTTCTACGAGACCGACGAGCAGGTGCTCGCCTCGATCGCCGCCGTCCAGACCCCGTTCCTCGGCGGGTACGGTGCGGTCC
This sequence comes from Candidatus Ruania gallistercoris, assembly GCA_019116305.1. Lineage (GTDB taxonomy): Bacteria > Actinomycetota > Actinomycetes > Actinomycetales > Beutenbergiaceae > Ruania > Ruania gallistercoris. The sequence continues at coordinate 818 of DXBY01000298.1, forward strand.
CGGTGCTCTCCTCCGGGCAGACGGCGGCACTCGCCGGCCGTACCTACCAGCAGGTGGCCTCGCAGCAGCTGTTGGTGCTTGCCGGTGGCGGTATCCACGGCCATCCGAGCGGTTCCGCTGCGGGGGTGCGGGCGATGCGGGCCGCCTGGTCCGCCGCACTGGACGGGGTCGGGGTCGCCGACCGGGCTGCAGAGGTGCCCGAGCTGGCCGAGGCGCTGGATGCGTTCGGACCGCCGCGGTGAAGCTCGGCTTCTACGGTGACGACTTCACCGGATCGGTCGATGCGCTGCTGCAGCTGCGGCGCGCCGGGCTGACCGGGGTGCTGGCGACCTCGGTGGCGCATGCCGAAGCGCTGGCGAGCGACGCCGAGGCGGTGGGCATCGCCGGGGTGGCCCGCTCGCTGCCGACCGCCGACCTGCCGGCCGAGGTGCTTCCGGCCCTGCGCTGGTTCGCCGGCCAGGGTGCGCCGGTCGTGCAGTACAAGGCCTGCTCCACCGCCGACTCCTCCCCGCAGCTGGGCAGCCTGGGCCGGGTGATCGAGCTGGCGCGGGAGGTGTTCGGCAGCGCCGCCATCCCGGCGGTGTTCGCCCAGCCGGACTTCGGCCGGTACACCTTCTTCGGGCACCAGTTCGCCCGCGACGGCGGCCACGTCTACCGGCTGGACCGGCAGCCGACGATGCGCACCCACCCGAGCACCCCGAGCACCGAGTCGGACCTGGCCCGGCATCTGGGCACACAGACCGAGCTGCCGGTGGGCACCCTGACCTGGACCGAGTATGCCGCCGATGCCGAACAGGTCCCCGCGCTGCTGGCCGCCTCCGCCGACGCGGCAGTGGTGTGCGACGCGTTCACCGACGCCCACCTGGACCTGCTCGGTGAGGCGATCGTGCACGGAGCCCGCGGCACCGGCGCAGACTCGCACTCCTCGACCGGTCAGCGGCCCGGGCCACGATTCGTGCTCGGTGCTGGTGGGTTGAGCCTCGGCCTGGGCCGGGCCCTGGGTGGCGCCGCCCCAGCGCTGCCGGAGCACGCGGCCGCGGCCGAGGGGCCGTGCCTGGTGCTCAGCGGAAGCCGTTCGGCCCGTACCTGGGAACAGATCGAGGCTGCCGAACGTGCCGGCTGGACCTGTGTGGACCTGCGTGCGGACGGTGCGGCGGCTCGCGCGAGCGCCGCACACGCCGCTGGAGCGGACACGGTGTTCCACTCCAGCACCCCCGGTGGTTCCCGCCTGAGTGCCGCCGCGGTGACCGAGGCGCTGCTGACCCTGGCACAGAGCCGGCTGCAGGCTGCCCCCGGTACCCGGTTGGTGCTCGCCGGTGGGGACACCAGCGGCGGGCTGCTGCGCCGGCTCGGGGTGGCCTCGCTGACCATCGAGGCCTGTCCCTGGGGCAATGTGGCACTCTGCCGTACCCACGCACCGGCCCATGCCCATGACGGTGGCCAGGTGGTGCTCAAAGGTGGCCAGATGGGCCACCGCGACCTGTTCGAGGATGTCCGCCGTGGCTCCACCGCGGACCCGGCCCCCCGATCGATGGACCCGTCCCAGGAGGAGATCCACTGATGCTGACCGATACCGCCCAGAGCCGCTTCGCGGTGATGACCTCAGTCCCGGCCGGGTCGGTGACGATGGCCGATCAGGGTCCGCTCGGGCGGCTGCGCCGGCGCGCGCTGGAGGTCACGATCCCGTCGATGGGCGAGCTGATGTTCGATGCGGACGTCGCCCACGCGGTGGAGAACTTCCGGATCGCCGCCGGCTGGGCTGAGGGTGAGCACCACGCAGCACCGTTCATGGACGGCGATCTGTACAAGTGGTTGGAGTCCGCCGTGGTCGCTGCACCGGACGCACCGCAGCTCGCGGAGAGGGTGGCGCAGGCGCTGGAGGCGATCGCGGCCGCACAGCAGCCGGACGGCTACGTGCACACCAAGACCACGATCGGCGCCCGGACCGACCCGACGATCGCCCCGCTGCAGGACCGACTGAACTTCGAGACCTACAACCTCGGCCACCTGATCACGCTCGGCTGCCTGCACCGGCGGCTCACCGGTGACCAGACCTACTTCGCCATGGCGGTCCGGGCCGCCGACTACCTCCTCCAGGCCGTGGCGCAGCAGCCGGAAGCGGTCGGGGACTGCAACATCTGCCCGTCGCACTACATGGCTGTGATCGAGCTGTACCGCAGCACCGGGGACGAGCGCTATCTCAGCTTGGCGCGCACCCTGTTGGACCTGCACGGCGGGAAGGGCGGCGACGGCGGCGACGACAACCAGGACGTCTACCCGGTACAGGACCAACCGGTGGCCACCGGTCATGCCGTGCGCGCGAACTATCTGTTCGCCGGGATGACCGACTACGCCCTGGAGACCGGGGACGAGGAGTTCCGGGCGGCGGCGGTCCGGCTCTGGGAGGACGTGGTCGCGCACAAGCTGTACCTCACCGGCGGCTGCGGTGCCCTCTATGACGGCGCCTCCCCGGACGCCGCGCAGGACTACTCCACAGTCTCGAAGACGCACCAGGCCTACGGGCGGCCGTACGAGCTACCGCACACGACGGCGTACAACGAGTCCTGCGCCACGCTCGGGTTCGTGCTGTGGTCCTGGCGGATGCTACTGCTCACCGGCGAGGCCCGGTTCGCCGACGAGATCGAGCGGGTGCTGTTCAACTCGCTGCCGGCGATGATCGATGCCGAGGGGCTCGCCTACTTCTACACCAACCCGCTCCGGGCGGTCCGGGACCTGCCGTTCCAGATGCGCCGGGCCGGTGACCCGGAGGGCACCGCTCCCCCGCCATCGGAGGCCCGGTTGCGCCAGGAGTACATGACGAACTGCTTCTGCTGCCCGCCGAACATCGCCCGGGTGATCGCCGAGCTGCCCTACTACATCTACTCCCAGAGCTCCCAGCACGCTCCCGCCACCCAAGGCGCCCCGGCCGGCCAGGAGGTCCCCTCGCTGTGGGTGCACCAGTTCCTGCCCGGCACCGCATCGCTCGAGGTCGACGGCGTCCCGGTCGAGATCACCCAGACCACCCGGTACCCGAGCGAGGGTAGCGTGCAGATCCGGGTACGGGCTCAGTCCCCGGTCCGGGCGAGCATCCGGATCCGGCGCCCCGGGTGGGCTCCGGAGACCGAGGTGCACGTCCGGGGAGAGGCAGTGACCGCCGCCGAGAACGGCTACCTGGTGATCGACCGGACCTGGAGCGACGAGGAGATCCTGGTGGAGATCCCGCTCCGCCCGCGGGTGACGGTGGCCCACCACTTCCTCGAGGAGAGCACCAACCAGGCCGCGGTGGTGCGCGGACCGGTGGTCTACTGCCTGGAGAGTGCGGATCTGCCCGAGGGCGTCGGGATCGAGTCCGTGCACCTGCCGTTCCCCACCGAGTGGGTGGCCGAGGAGGGCACCGGGCTGTTCGCTGACCAGGTGCTGCTGCGCACCTCGGCAGTGGCGCTGCCGGCGACCGTGCCGCACGGGGAGCTGTACGGCGAGCTGGTCGACCAGCCGGGCACGGAGCTTGACCTGCGGCTCGTGCCCTATGCGCACTGGGCGAACCGTGGCCCGGGAGAGATGACCGTGTGGCTGCCGTTGCTCCGATCCGCCCGACTTCCTGGAGGAGACTCATGACCCGCCTCGCTTTCATCCACACCGGTGCCGTGGTGATCCCGACGATCAGCTCGCTGGCCGCCGCCCACCTCCCTGGGGTGGAGACCCATCACCTGTTGGACGACAAGATCGTCGCCGACCTGGGCCGAGACGCCGAGGGCAGCGGGGTCCGCGACCGGCTCCGGGACCTGGTGCACGTCGCCCAGCGGGGCGGCGCCAAAGCGGTGATGTTCTCCTGCTCCTCGATCTCCGGGTTCGCCGCCGGTCTGCAGACCGAGCTGGGCCTCCCGGTGCTGCGCATCGACGAGGCGATGGCCGACGAAGCGGTGCGCCTGGGACAGCGGGTCGCGGTGCTGGCCACGCTGCCGACCACACTGACCCCCACGGTCGCGCTGCTGCGGGAGCGGGCCGAGGCGGCCGGCCGCTCGGTCGAGGTGGCCGAGGTGTTGATCGAGGGCGCGTTCGAGGCGGTCAGCGGAGGGGACCGGGATCGGCACGACGCCCTGGTGGCGGAGGCGATCACCGCCCGCGCCGGCCAGGTGGACGTGGTGGTGCTCGCCCAGGCCTCGATGGCCAGCGCCGCCGAGACAGTCAGCACCGACGTTCCCGTCCTGACCAGCCCGGAGCTCGGCGTACGCCGCGCCGCCAGTCTGCTCACCTGACCTGCGGCTGCCCGGCTGGCCGGGGTGTGGTTGACGTCGGTTATGCGCCGAGAAGCGACGTCAACCACACCACCGGCGGGCCCTGGGGCGGCGAGGCCTACCCGACCAGGGCTGCGGCGGGTCGGTAGGCGGCGCTCACCTGGTGGCGGCCGCTGCCGACCCGCACCTGCACCGCACCGTCCGCACCGCGCTCCAGCTCACCGGACAGCCCGGCGACCGACTCGAGGTCCGTCGTCGGCAGGGACAGCACCGCCGTCGACCCCGGCGGCACCTCCACGTCCAGCTCGAAGCTCTCCCCGGTGAGCTGCCAGCTGGTCGCGACCCGGCCAAGCGGGGTCTCCAACGAGGCCGTGGCCCGGGTGAGGCCGGCACCCGGGCGCGGGCGGATGAGCAGCTCACGGTACGCCGTCGAGCCGGGCGCCTGATCGATCCCGCCGAGGCAGGCGTAGATCCAGTCCACCACCGCGCCCAGGCTGTAGTGGTTGAAGGAGTTCATCGTCACCGACTGGAAGCCGCCCTCGGGGGTCCAGCCATCCCACCGCTCCCAGATCGTGGTGGCGCCGTGCCGGATCGGGAACAGCCAGCTGGGGTAGGCCTCCTGCACCAGCAACGCGTGCGCGAGATCGTCGTGGCCGTAGGCACTGAGCACCCGGCAGATCTTGGAGACCCCCACGAACCCGGTGGTCAGGCGGTTGCCCGCCTCCCGGACCAGCTGCACCAGGCGCTCCACGGCGGCCGGTACCGCCTCCGAGGGGAGCAGGTCGTAGTCCAGGGCGAGCAGGTAGCAGGTCTGGGTGTCCGAGGTGATCGTGGTGCCATCGACGAACTCGGCGTTGAACGCGGCCCGGATCTGCGTCGCCAGCTCCGTGTACTCAGCCGCCTCAGCGTCGCGGCCGAGGATCGCAGCGGCCCGGGCCACCAGCGAGGCGGAGTTGGCGAAATAGGCGGTGGCCAGCACGGCGCGGTCGGTCTCCGGACCCACGTGCAACCAGTCGCCGTAGTTCGAGCCGACCCGCCGGCGCCAGATCAGATCCGGGTTCGCGCGGCGGATGTGCTCCACCCAGCGCACCATCGCACCGAAGCTGTGCTGCAGCTGGCGCCGGTCGCCGTAGAGGTCGAACAACGCCATCGGGATGATCACCCCGGCGTCCCCCCAGGCCGGCGCGCCTTCGCCCATCCACGGTCCGGCCGGGGCGATGTCCCCGAACGCACCGTCGGAGCTCTGCCCGCCGACCACGTCCACCATCCAGTTCGCGAAGAACGCGGACACGTCGCACAGCCGCGCCGAGGTGGGCAGGAACACCTGGGCATCGGCGAGCCAGCCGAGGCGTTCGTCGCGCTGCGGGCAGTCGGTGGGCACGGACAGGAAGTTCCCGCGCTGGCTCCACCGGGTGTTCGCGATAATCTGCAGCACATCGGGGTTGTCGCAGTCGAAGCTGCCGGTCTCCTCCAGGTCGCTGCTGACCGCCACCGCAGTGACGTCCTCGGCGGCCGGGGCCTCGGCGAGCCCGGAGATCCGCACGTACCGGAACCCGTGGAAGGTGAACTGCGGTTCGAAGAACTCGGTCTCCGCCCCGGCCGGGTAGTACAGGTCCCGCGCCTCGGCCCGCCGCAGGTTCTCGGTGTACAGCCGGCCCTGCTCGTCCACGGTCTCCCCGTGGGTGAGCTCGATCAGCTGGCCGGCGGCCGGTTGGTGCAGCCGCAGCCGCACGTGACCCACCAGGTTCTGCCCGAAGTCCACCAGGTAGGCATCGGACCCGGGCTCCCGGTCGATGCTGCGCGGGGCCAGCTCGGCCACGGTACGCACCGGCGGGCTCACCGAACCGGTCACCGTGGCGGTGTCGTCTCCGAGCACCCGGGCCCGGCGCCAGGTGGAGTCGTCGAAGCCGGCAGCGTCCCAGCCGTCCGGCCGCTTGCGGGCGTCCACTCCTTCGCCCATCAGCAGGTCCGCATAGATCCACTCACCGGCGGACTCGCGCCAGGTGTCGTCGGTGCGGATCACCTCCGTGGCACCGTCAGCGGATACCAGGTGCAGCTCGGCAAGCAGGGCCGGCTCGTCACCGTAGAGCCGGCCGGCGTTGCGCGGGTCGTAGCCGACGAAGCCGCTCCACCAGCCGTCCGCGAGCACCACGCCGAGCACGTTCTCCCCGCTGCGCACCGCGGCGGTGACATCGTGGGTCTGGTAGTGGATCCGGCGGCGGTAGTCGGTCCACCCCGGGTTCAGCGTGCTGTCGCCGACCGGTCTGCCGTTCACCCGGGCGGCGTACAGCCCCCGGGCGGTGATGTGCAGCCGTGCGGAGACCACCTCGCGGCGTGGGGTGAACGTGGTCCGCAGCAGCGCCGGAGCGGCCAGTGGGCGACTGTTCCAGGTGAGGTCGTCATCCACCGGGGCGAGGAAGGCGGACCGGTCCCGGCCGTCCCGCCCGATCCAGCGAGCCACCCAGGGGCGGTCCAACCGGCCGGTCTCGAACCAGGACTGCACCGGCTCACTGGGCCGGTCCTCGTCGTCCCAGACCTGCAGCGTCCAGGTGTACCGGGTGTAGGGCTGCAGCGGGTGGCCGGCGTAGGCGATCTCCAGCTGGTCGGCGGAGTCGACCTTTCCGGTGTCCCAGGTCTGCCCTCCGGCCGAGACCACCAGACGGTAGGCGCGCTGCCGAGCGCCGTCGGCGCTGCTGCGCAGTCGCCAGGCGAAGCGCGGTCGCTCTTCGTCCAGACCGAGCGGGGTGGTCAGGCGCTCGACTCGGAGGGCATAGGGCTCAAGGCTGGTCATCGGGGTCACTCTCTCGTTCTGGTGTAGCGGTCAGCGGTTGTCGGCGGCGAAGACCACGGTGAATGTGGTCGGGGCGGGCTCGACCCGGTATCGCGCGGGGGTGGCCGGTCCGCAGGAGGAGCTGCCGAGCCCGTGCTGGGCATGGTCGAGGTGCAGGTAGACACGGTCCTCGGGGTGCAGCTGGTAGGCGGCCACTGCGGCCTCCAGCGCCTCGTCGGACCAGCGTCGTGCACTGAAGTCGATCGTCGGCGCGCCGCTGACCCGGAGCGGGGCGAGCCCGGGGCCAGTGAGCTCCAGCCAGCGGGTGCGGTGCCGGTTCCCGCTCTCCTGCGGCACCACGTAGTCGAAGTCCAGGTCGTCGATAGCGGTGCGGTAGCGGCCCACCTTGGTGGCCGCATGGCTGTCCCGGTAGCTCTCCCCGGGTCCCATCCCGAACCAGCTCACCTGGTCCAGCGCCGCGGGGAGCTCCAGGCGTACACCGAGGCGCGGCAGCGTCACTTCGTGGTGGCCGATCGGGGTGTCCTGCCACGGACCGTAGGGGGTGACGTCCACCTGCAGACGGACGGCGCCGGGTTCGGCCGGGGTCCAGGTGTAGACGACGTCCAGTCCGAACGCCTGGGTGGCAGGGGTGACCCGAGCGCTCACCTGTACACCGTGCTCCAGCACCCGCACCTGCCGCACCCGGTGCGTCATCCGATCCAGCCCGACGGCGTGCCACACCTTGGCAAGGTTGTTCAGCTCTCCCTGTCCCCGGTCGTTCTCGGTCGGCGCACGCCACACGTGCAGTCCGAAACCGGCCACGCTGAGCTCGCCGAGGGCGAGTAGCTCACCGGTGCGGGCGTCCAGGCGGGCCGGGCCGATCTGTACCTCTGTGGCGGATTCAGCCGGAATGTTGGGGCGCCCTCCGGTGTGGCGAGCCGGCTCGGTGTGCTGAGCCGGCTCGGTCGCGGCCGCCCCCGGGTGCGCCGGGGCCGGAGCGGCGCCGCCATCCGGGCCCGAAGCGTCGACGGCCGGTTCGTCGAGCCGCCCCTGCCCCCAGGCCACCTCGTGCCCGGCCTCTGCCCAGGGAGCCGGGTTGGTCAGCCGCGCCGAGACGGTGAGCCAGATCTCCCCCGGCTCCTCGGTCAGGTCCGGTAGTGCCGGCAGCGGCAGCTGCACCTGCTCCCCGGCTGCCAGCACCGGCATCGGCAGTTCTCCGCGTCCGACCACCGCACCGTCCTGGCTGAGCTCCCAGCCGAACTCCAGATGGGCGGTGCTGCGCACGTCATAGGCGTTGCGCACCAGCACATGCTGGTCGGTCACGGTGATCCGCACCGGCTCCAAGACCTTGGCCAGCTCGAGCAGACCGGGTGAGGGGGTGCGATCGGGGCGCACCAGCCCGTCGAGGCAGTAGCTGCCACCGTTCGGCTGGTAGTCGAACCGGCCGCCGTGCCAGAAGCCGGAGCTGCCATCGGGTTCGGTACGGCGGATGCCGTGGTCGATCCATTCCCACACGAACGCCCCGGCGATCCGGTCCGAGGACTCCAGGATCTCCTGGTAGTCGGCCAGCGAGCCGGGTCCGTTGCCCATCGCGTGCGCGTATTCGCAGAGCAGGAACGGCAGGGCCCGACGGCGTTCCTCCAGGGCCGGATGATCGGCCAGCGCCTCCGGGGCCGGCTCAGTGCGCTGCGCGATCGCGCGCAGATCGTCCAGGGAGGGGTACATCAGCGAGTAGAAGTCGGACTGGGCGTAGCTGCGGTCGCGTTCGTAGTGCAGCGGCCGGCTCGGGTCCCGGTCCCGGATCCAGCGCTCGATCGCCACGAAGCCGCTGCCCCCTTCGCTCTCGTTGCCGAGCGACCAGATGATCACCGACGGATGGTTCTTGTCCCGTTCCACCATCCGGGCGGTGCGGTCCAGCACCGCAGGCTCCCAGGTGGGCTCATCCACCGGGTTCCCCTCCCAGCCGGCGTAGATGAAGCCGTGGGTCTCCAGGTCGCTCTCGTCCACCACCCACAGGCCGAGCTCGTCGCACAGCCGGAGAAACTCCGGGTGCGGCGGGTAGTGAGCGGTGCGCACCGCGTTGATGTTGTGCGCCTTCATCATCAGGATGTCCTGGCGCATCGTGGCCACGCTCAGCGCCCGACCATCATCGGGATCGTGCTCGTGCCGGTTGACCCCACGCAGGTGCACCTGGACCCCGTTCACCCGCAGCACGCCGTCGGCCACGCTGACGGTGCGGAACCCTACGGAGACCTCGACGCGTTCGGCGCCCACCTGCACCATGCCCCGGTACAGCCGCGGCACTTCAGCACTCCACGGCTCGACCTGGGCGATCCGGTGCTCGGTGTTGGTGGGCACGCCGTCCAGGCCGAGCTCGGGAATGCTCAGCTCTCCGACCACCTCGGCACCACCGGGACCGGTGGTCTGCACCCGCAGCCGGCCGGCACCGGAGTGGTGGTCGTAGTCGGCATGGACGAACAGGTCGTCCAGGCTGCCCGCCGGCCGCTCGAGCAGCTCCACGTCCCGGAAGATCCCGGGCAGCCACCACATGTCCTGGTCCTCCAGGTAGCTGCCGGCCGACCACCGGTGTACCCGCACGCAGAGCACGTTCCCGACCTCCCGCAGCGCGGTGCCGGCGTCGAACTCGAAGGGCAGCCGACTGCCCTTGGAGTGCCCGAGCTCCACTCCGTTCAGCCAGACCGTCGCGCACGAGTCCACCCCTTGGAACCGGAGCACGCTGCCCTCGGTGCGCCACCCCGACGGAAGATCGAAGGTGCGCCGATAGTCCCCGGTGGGGTTCGCCGTCGGCACATGCGGAGGATCGATCGGGAACGGGAACGCGGTGTTGGTGTACATCGGCACGTCGTGGCCGCGCAGTACCCAGTGCGAGGGGACGTCGATCTCGCCCCAGCCGTGGACATTCAGGTCCGGGTCGGAGAAGTCGTCCCCGGTGCCGGCGGCGGTAGGGCTGAGCGCAAATGCCCACTGGCCGTTCAGATTCAGTCGGGCGGCGTCGGAGAGGAAGTCGGCACGGGGGTGGCGGCGCCCGGAACCAGGGGCCGGGTCGTCGTAGTACAGCAAGGAGCTCGGGTCCAATCCTCGGGTCAGTCGGGTCAGTCGGTCACAGGCGACGGCGGTGGGCCGAGCGCGTCCAGCGCCGGCCAGAGATCCGCCGGGATCGGG
>DXBY01000299.1 GCA_019116305.1 Candidatus Ruania gallistercoris
CGGTCCGGGATCTGCGGTGTGACCAGGCCGCGGTCGAACGCCTCGTCGATGATCGACTGCTCGATGTTCTTGATCGTCACCGCCGGCTGGTTGATGCCGAGTACGCATGCCGTCTCACAGGGTGCGGGGCACAGCCGGCCGGTGAAGTCCGGGAAGTTGTTCGTCGCGTGCAGCCGGTCGATGGCCTCCTGCCAGCGGCCGGTGCGGGTGAGGTCGTTCCACTCCGGGATGAGGTTGCCCAGCGGGCATCCGTTGTGGCAGAACGGGATCCCGCAGTCCATGCAACGGCCGGCCTGTCGGGTCAGCGCAGCGGCGTCCTCCTCCCGCCGGGCGTACACCTCTTTCCAGTCCAGCAGCCGCACCGGAACGGGGCGCCGGGCGGGCAGCTCGCGGTCGGTCACTTTCAAGAATCCGCGTGGGTCAGCCATGGGTCGCCTCCAGTACTCGGTTCCAGACCTCGGGTTCGGTAGCGTCCGCGCCGTCGGCACGGGCTGCGGCCAGCACGGCGTTCACCCGGGCGTAGGCCGGCGGCAGCACGCGGGTGAACCGGCGGGCCACGGAGTCGGGGTCGGCGGCCAGCTCAGCGGCCACCGGTGATCCGGTGTGTTCGGCGTGCTGGGTGAGAAGGTCGGTGACGATTGCCACGTCCTCGGGGTCGAGCTCGTCCAGGGACAGGTCGCCGGATGCCAGGGCGGGCCCGTTCACCCGGCTCGGGGTCAGGTCGAGCACGTAGGCGGTACCGCCGGACATCCCGGCGCCGAAGTTGCGCCCGGTGGGGCCGAGCACCAGCACCGTGCCGCCGGTCATGTACTCACAGCCGTGGTCGCCGACACCCTCCACCACCGCGGTCATCCCGGAGTTGCGGACGGCGAACCGCTCACCGACGAGCCCGCGCAGGAACAGCTGCCCCCTGGTGGCGCCATAACCGATCACGTTGCCCGCGATCACATTGCCGCTCGCCTCGAAGCCGACGTCGTCGGGCGGGCGGACGATGATCGTGCCACCGGACAGACCCTTGCCCACGTAGTCGTTGGCGTCCCCGTCCAGCCGCAGGGTGATTCCCGGGGGCAGGAAGGCACCCAGGGACTGCCCGGCCGACCCGTGCAGGGTGACGTCGATCGTGCCGGCCGGCAGACCGCCGTCGCCATAGCGTGTGGTGACGGCGTGGCCGAGCATGGTCCCGACCGTGCGGTTGACGTTCCGCACCGGAAGGTCCAGGTGGACCTGCTCACCCCGGGCGAGCGCCGGCTCCGCGCCGGCGATCAGGGTGTTGTCCAGCGCGCGGTCCAGGCCGTGGTCCTGAGAGCGCACCTGTCGGGGGGCAGAGCCGGGTGGGAGCTCGGGGCGGAGCAGGATCGGGGACAGGTCCAGGCCGCTGGCCTTCCAGTGGTCGACGGCGTCGGTCACGTCGAGCAGGTCGACCGCACCGATCGCTTCGTCCAGGCTGCGCAGCCCCAGCTCCGCGAGCAGCTCACGCACTTCTTCGGCGATGTACTCGAAGAAGGTGACGACGAACTCCGGTTTGCCGCTGAACCTGGCCCGGAGCTCGGGGTTCTGGGTGGCGACGCCGACCGGGCAGGTGTCCAGGTGGCAGACCCGCATCATCACGCACCCGGAGACCACCAACGGTGCTGTGGCGAAACCGTACTCCTCGGCACCGAGCAGGGCGGCGATCAGCACGTCCCGGCCGGTCTTGAGCTGGCCGTCGGTCTGCACCACGATCCGGTCCCGGAGGTTGTTCGCCACCAGGGTCTGCTGCGTCTCGGCCAGGCCGAGCTCCCAGGGCAGGCCGGCGTGCTTGAGCGAAGTCAGCGGGGAGGCGCCGGTTCCGCCGTCGTGCCCGGAGATGAGCACCACGTCCGCATGCGCCTTGGACACGCCGGCCGCGACTGTGCCCACGCCCACCTCGGAGACGAGCTTGACGTGCACCCGAGCGGTGGGGTTGGCGTTCTTCAAGTCGTGGATCAGCTGTGCGATGTCCTCGATGGAGTAGATGTCGTGGTGCGGGGGCGGAGAGATCAGCCCGACCCCGGGGGTGGCGTGCCGAGTGCCGGCCACCCACGGGTAGACCTTGCCGCCGGGCAGCTGACCGCCCTCACCGGGCTTCGCCCCCTGGGCCATCTTGATCTGGATGTCCTCAGCGTGGGTGAGGTAGTCCGAGGTGACCCCGAACCGGCCGGAGGCGACCTGTTTGATCGCGCTGCGCCGCCGGGGGTCGTGCAGCCGGTCAGTGTCCTCCCCGCCCTCGCCGGTGTTCGACTTACCGCCGAGGGTGTTCATTGCGATCGCGAGCGTCTCGTGCGCCTCGGCGGAGATGGACCCATAGCTCATCGCGCCGGTGGAGAACCGCTTGACGATCTCGCTGACCGGTTCCACCTCCTCGATCGGTACCGGCGCACGCTCGTCGGTGCGCAGGCGGAACAGTCCGCGCAGGGTCATCAGGGCGCGGGACTGCTCGTCCACGCGGCGGGTGTAGTCGCCGAAGATCTGATAGTTGCGGGTGCGGGTGGAATGCTGCAGCCGGAACACGGTGTCCGGGTCGAACAGGTGCGGTTCACCCTCGCGCCGCCACTGGTACTCCCCGCCGACCTCGAGGTTGCGGTGCGCCGGGCTGATCCCGCTGGGCGGGTAGGCGGTGGCGTGCCGGGCCGCCACCTCGGCGGCGATCACGTCCAGGCCCACACCGCCGAGTGGTGAGGCGGTCGCAGTGAAGTAGGTGTCGATGAGCTCCTGGGAGAGACCGAGTGCCTGGAACACCTGCGCCCCGCGGTAGGAGTGAACGGTCGAGATGCCCATCTTGCTCATCACCTTCAGCACGCCCTTGCCCAGGCCGCGGATCAGGTTCTGCACCGCCTGGTCCGGGCTGACCCCGTCGACCACCCCGGAACCGACCAGCTCCTCCACGCTCTCCATCGCCAGGTACGGGTTCACCGCGGCGGCACCGTAGCCAACGAGCAGGGCCACGTGGTGCACCTCGCGGACGTCCCCAGCCTCGACCAACAGCGAGATCCGGGTGCGGGTCTGGGTACGGATGGTGTGGTGATGCACGGCGGCGGTGAGCAGCAACGAAGGGATGGGTGCCCACTCGGTGTCGGACTCCCGGTCGGAGAGCACGATGAAGCTCACCCCGCGCCGGACGGCCTCGTCCACCTCCGCGTAGATCTCCGCCAGTCGCTGCTCCAGCGCCGGTGCACCGCCCCGCACCCGGTACAGCCCGGAGATTGTGATCGAGGAGAAGCCGCGCCCCTGCCGAGGGGTGCGGTGGATGTGTTTGATCGTGGCGAGCTCGTCGTTGTCGATCACCGGGAAACCGATCGCCAGCTTGCGGGCGTGCTCGCCGGTGTCGGCGAGCAGATTCGGCTCCGGCCCGATCGCCCCAGCCAGGGAGGTGACCAGCTCCTCCCGGATCGCGTCCAGCGGCGGGTTGGTCACCTGGGCGAACAGCTGGCTGAAGTAGTCGAACAGCAGTCGCGGGCGCGCGGAGAGCACGGCGACCGGCGTGTCGGTGCCCATCGAGCCGAGCGCTTCGGCGCCGCTGGCGGCGAGCGGGCGCAGCAGGATCCGCAGCTCTTCCTCGGTGTAGCCGAAGGTCTGCTGACGGCGCAGCACCGAAGACCGAGAGTGGGCGACGTGCTCGCGGTCGGGCAGGTCGCCGAGGCGCACCAGGTGCTCGTCGAGCCATTCGGCGTACGGGTGCGTGGCAGCGAGCTCGTCCTTGATCTCGCCGTCGTCGACGAGCCGCCCCTCGGCGGTGTCCACCAGGAACATCCGGCCCGGGGACAGGCGCCCCTTCTGCACCACGCTGCCCGGGTCCAGGTCGAGCACCCCCGCCTCGCTGGCCAGCACCACCAGACCGTCATCGGTGACCCAGTAGCGGCCGGGGCGCAGGCCGTTGCGGTCCAGTACGGCACCGATGTAGCGGCCGTCGGTGAAGCACATCGCGGCCGGGCCGTCCCACGGTTCCATGATGGTGGCGTTGTAGGAGTAGAAGGCCCGGCGGGCCGGGGGCATGGTGGCGTGGTTCTCCCACGCCTCCGGGATCATCATCAGCACGGCGTGCGGTAGCGAGCGGCCGCCCAGGTGCAGCAGCTCGAGCACTTCGTCGAAGCTGGCCGAGTCGCTCTGCGCCTCGTCACAGATCGGCAGCAGCTCGGCCACGTCCCCGAGCAGGTCGGACTCCAGGGTGCCCTGCCGCGCGGCCATCCAGTTCCGGTTCCCGCGGACGGTGTTGATCTCGCCGTTGTGCGCGACCAGGTGGAACGGGTGCGCCAACGGCCAGGAGGGGAATGTGTTCGTGGAGAACCGGGAGTGCACCAGCGCTAGCTCGGTGGCCAGGGCCGGGTGGGACAGGTCGCCGAAGAACGGCTCCAGCTGGCCGGTGGTGAGCATGCCCTTGTACACCAGGGTGCGGGCGGACAGCGACGCTGCGTACACGCCGAGGGTGTGCTCGGCGCGCTTGCGCACCCGGTAGGCCCGCCGATCCAGGTCGATTCCGCTCAGGCTGCGGTCCGGGGCCGCGAGGACGAGCTGGCGGAAGGTCGGCATGCAGGAGCGGGCGGTGGGGCCGATCAGGTCGGCATCCACCGGGACGTCGCGCCAGCAGAGCACGTCCAGGCCTTCCTCGGCCACGATCTGCTCAACGCCGGCGGCCGCTGCCTCCGCCTCGCTCACCTCGGCCGGCAGGAACAACGTGCCGACGGCGTAGTGGCCGGGAGCGGGCAGGTCCACCGGGAGTACCTGGCGGAAGAAGGCATCCGGGACCTGGATGAGGATCCCGGCACCGTCTCCGGAATTCGGCTCAGCACCGACGGCGCCGCGGTGGTCCAGGTTCGCCAGGGCCGTCAGTGCCGCGTCCACGATGTCCCGGCCGGGCTCGCCCCGCAGTGTGGCCACGAAAGCCACCCCGCACGCGTCGTGCTCGCGTGCCGGATCGTACAGGCCGCGCTTCTCCGGCGCGGCGCTGAAGGCGGTGTACGGCGAGCTCACCTGCGCGGGCTGGTTCATCCGATCATCCTCACGGCCGGAGCTGACGCCCTCCGGCAAACTTTCATTGACTGACTTGGGGCACCATCGACCCACTGGCCCGGCGACTTTACCTATTCATGGCCGTTGATGTATAGACAGTTATGTTAATTTTGTGTTACGCGCAGGGTTCGCAGACGTAGTCTGTGAGCGAATCGTGCTCGGATCCGACTTCCCGAACATCCCCTACTCCTACGCCCACCAGCCCTCCGCCCTGGTGCGGTTCGGGTTCGGCCGGGACTGGCTACGCCGCGTCATCTGGGCAAACGGGGCTCGGCTCATGCAGGTACCGAGCCCGGTCACCGGTCAGCCACCGGCCGGTGCAGACCGGTCCGGGCAGATCTGAGGACCCAGGTCCGGGCGCCTCAGCGGCCGGGTGCGCTGTCGGTTTCGTCGACGTCGGCCGTCGAAGAGGTCTCCGGGCCGGTGGTGGCGGCGGTGGTGTCCTCGGCGTCCACAGCCTCGGCGGGTGTGGACGCACTGCCGACGTCCGCAGCGCTCTGCGCGCTTGGAGCGCTCGCCGCGCTGTGCGCACTCGCCGCACTTACCGGGCTGTTCCGGCTGCCGTCCTCGTCCCCGTCCTCCTCGTCGTCCGGCTCCCGCCCGGGCAGCCACGGCGAGGACTCCCGCTCCGGGTACCGCTTGGACAGCACGATGAAGATGGCCAGGGACACCACGCACACCAGGATCGAGGTCCAGATGTTCAACCGCAGGCCGAGCACCAGCTCGGCCTCGTCGATCCGCAGGGCCTCGATCCAGCCGCGGCCCACGGTGTAGCAGAACACGTACAGCCAGAACACCCGGCCGTGGCCGAGCCGGAACTTGCGGTCGATGGCCACGATGAGCACGGCCATCGCCAGGTTCCACACCAGCTCGTACAGGAACGTCGGGTGGAACAGGGTGCCGTCCGGGTAGTCCATCCCCTGGGCGGCGAGCACCCCGGGATCGATCTGCAGTCCCCACGGCAGCGTCGTCGGTGAGCCGAACAGCTCCTGGTTGAAGTAGTTGCCGAGCCGTCCGATCGCCTGTGCCACCAGGAGCGCTGGAGCCATGGCGTCGGCGACGGTGGCCAGCCGCAGCCCGCGACGGCGCAGGTAGAGCCACACTCCGAGCGCGCCGGCGGGGATCGCCCCCCAGATGCCCAACCCGCCGTTCCAGATCGCGAACGCGTGCCACGGGTTGCCGTCCGGGCCGAAGTAGGCGTCCGGGGAGGAGAACACGTGGTAGATCCGCGCACCGATGATGCCCAGCGGCACCGCCCAGAAGATGGCGTCGAGGATCGCGCCCTCGGGACCGCCCCGGGCCCGGTAGCGGCGCACCGAGATGATCGTGGCCACCACGATCCCGGCCAGGATGGCGAACGCGTAGGCGCGCAACGGGATCGGTCCCAGGTGCCAGACCCCCTCCGACGGGCTCGGGATCCCCTCGGCGACCATCGGCAGCATCGCCACCTCGGCGATCACCGGCTCGGCTCCGCGGCCTGCGGGCGTGCCCCGGCGCGGACCCCGGCGGCCAGCTCGGCCACCTTCTCCCGCAGCGCGGCCAGCCCGGCCTCTCGATCGCTGCCGGCATCGATCAGGGTGCGCACCAGCGCGGACCCGACGATCACGCCGTCGGCATAGCTGGCCACCTCAGCGGCCTGCTCACCGGTGGACACACCCAGCCCCACACAGACCCGCTCACCACCGGCAGCACGGGTGGCTGCGACCAGCCCCTCCGCCTTGGCGCCCACGGCCGCCCGGGTCCCGGTCACCCCCATCGTGGACGCGGCGTACACGAATCCCCGACAGGCGGCGGCCGTCAGGTGCAGTCGCTCGGTGGTGGAGCTGGGTGCGACCAGGAACACCTTGTCCAGGTCGTGGGCGTCCGCGGCCGCGATCCACTGCCCCGCTTCGTCCGGAATCAGGTCCGGCGTGATCAGCCCGGCGCCGCCGGCTGCGGCCAGGTCGGTCGCGAAGCGGTCCACCCCGTAGCGCAGCACCGGGTTGTAGTAGGTCATCACCAGCGTGGGTGCCCCGGTGGCGGCGACCTCGCGGACGGCCCGGAACACATCGGCGATCCGGGTACCGCCGTCCAGCGCCGCCTGCGCCGCCTGCTGGATCACCACCCCGTCCATACCGGGGTCGGAGTACGGCAGACCGAGCTCGACGATGTCCGCACCAGCCTCGACGGCGGCCCGTGCGGCCGCGATCGAGCCGTCCACATCCGGGTAACCGACCGGCAGGTAGACGATCAGTGCCGCACGCCGTTCTGCTCGGGCGGCGTCGAGGGCGGCAGCGGTACCGCCGGTAGGTGC
>DXBY01000040.1 GCA_019116305.1 Candidatus Ruania gallistercoris
GAGCCGGGTCCGGGCCTCCGGGCCGACGGCGCCACGGTTGGTGGCGATGAAGTCGTTCGTGGATCGGATGAAGGCGCGGGTGCGCTGGATCCCCGTGCCCAGCTTGCGCTGCGCGCGCTGGTCGGCCTCCACCTGCTCCCGGTGCGGGGCCAGGGCGTCGTCCAAGGCGTCCTCGGCCCCGGTGATCTCGGCCAGGGCGGCGATCGGGTCACCGCTCTCCTTGGCGCCCGTGGCCTGGGCGATCGCCGTCTGCGCGCGAGGTATCAGGGCCTGCACCCCGGAGTCGTCGGCGGCGAGCTTGTCGGCGTCGATCAGGTCGGAGCGGATCGAGGCGATCGCCGGGTCCAGCTTCTGGCGAGCATCGGCCAGCTCGGCGCCGCCCTGGTGCACCGACTCGATCAGCGTCACGCCCTGCTGCAGGGCACCCTCCGCGGTCCGGGCGTAGGCCACCGCGCCGGCGCGGTCGCCGTCGGTGAGCTCGGCCCGGCCCGCGGTCACCGCCTCCCGGGCGGCCGCGAGCAGGGAACGGGCCTGCTCCGGGGCCCGGGCCACCGATTCCAGCGCGCTCGCGGGATAGGTGGCGTGCAGCTGGGTGAGTGCCAGCTCGGCCGGGGGGATCGTCGCTTCGATCTCCGCGGCCCGCTGCTCGATCTCGTCCAGCGCCTGCGGTGCCCGCTCGCGCAGGTTGCGCAGGTGCGCGAACGACTCCGCCTGCTCGTCCAGCAGCGCGTCCGCCTTCGCGCAGCTGAGCACGATCTGGGTGAGCATCTCCCGCTGCTCGGCCTCGGTCTCCGGGGTGGAGTCCTCCAGCTTGGCCTGCAGCTCGAAGGCGTCCGAGAGCCGGTTGCTCGCGGTCTCCAGCGCCCGGCGGAACTCCTGGGTGGCCTGCAGCCCGAACTGGGCCTCGGCGAAGGCGAGCTCCTGCTCCGAGCTGCGCACCGAGTCGTCCAGGGTCACCAGCGCCGACCCGGCCCGGGTGCGCAGATCCTCCAGCGGCATCCCGGCCAGCTTGGCCGCCAGCGGGTCCTGCGGCGGTGCCGGCTGCTGCGGTGCCGCCTGCCGCTGGGACTGTCCGCCGGTAGTGTGCGCGGCCTGCTTGCGCCGCGAACGCACCCAGACCAGGACCAGCACCACCACCACGATCAGGGCACCGATCACCAGCACGGGCATCAGCGCCCCACCGGACCCGGTGGCCGCAGCGTGCACCTCGTTGGCGAACGTCACGCCGCCGCCCACCCAGTCATCACCGGCGAGCGCGTCCTGCGCCTGGCTGTCCGCCGAGTCCAGGTCGCTCTGGGACAGGCCGGAGGCTTCTGAGCCCCAGAAGCCGGTCTGGCGGTCCTCCACTGCCACTGCCCAGAGCAGGTCCAGGTTGCCCAACCCGGTGGCCTCGGCGGCCTGCCGTGCCCACTCGGCGTGCTGCGTCCCGTCGAAGGAGTCCACGTAGACCACCCACAGGTCCAGGTCGGTGTCCGAGCGCAGCTCGTCGATCGCCGACTCCACCTCACCCTCCTGCCCGGAGAGCACCTGCTCGCTGGAGTTGTCCACCACGTGAGCGTCCAGAGCAGAGGGCGGCTCCGCCGTCGCCGGCAACGCGATCAAGGTGAGGCTGAGCAGCGCCGTGGTGAGCGCCGCGAGGGCACGGGGGAGGAGTCGGGTCACTCCTCGATCTTCCTGTCTGCGCCGCTCGGGCGCAACGATTTCGCGGAGGGCGTGCTCACCGCCGGGTCCGGGAACTTCTACGGCGCGTTGCACGTTCGGCGTGCGGGCGGCATCGCACCGCCGTCGGCATTTCCGATCTCCAGGTTCGTGGAGTACCTTGCTGGCCGTGGCAGAGAACTTGAACCCGATCCCCGCGGACACCGGTTCCGCACCCGTGATCACCGTGCTGCAGCACCAGGACTCGGTGCCGGTCGGTCGGCTCGCGCAGGCATTGCCCGGGGCCCGGCTGCAGGTGCTGCGCCCGGACGGCGGCGAGCCGATGCCGAGCGCTGAGGAGCTGGACGCGCTGATCGTGCTGGGCGGGAGCATGGACGTGCACGAGGAGGCGGAGCACCCGTGGCTCGCCCCGGAGCGGGACCTGCTGAACGCGGCGGTGGAGCACGGAGTGCCTACGCTCGGCGTGTGCCTCGGGGCCCAGCAACTCGCGGTGGCCCGTGGCGGGCAGGTGGAGAAGGCCGCCCCATCCGGCCCGGAGCGGGGCGTGATCGAGGTGCGGATGCGCCCGGATGCTGCCAGCGATCCGGTGCTCGGCCCGGTGGTGGCCGCCCTCGGCCGGGACGTGCCGGCGCCGTCGATGCATCAGGATGCGATCACCGCTCTGCCGGCGGACGCCTCGTGGCTGGCCAGCTCGCAGCAGTACCCGTTCCAGGCATTCCGGGTCGGCAGCGCCGTGGGGGTGCAGTTCCACCCGGAGGCCGGTGAGGACGTGATGCGCAGGTGGGCCGAGAATCGCGATCTGGACGTCGACGAACTGACCGCCGGATATGAGCCGAACGCCGAGGCGCTGACCACTCTGGTCACCGAGCTCGGCGCCGCCTTCCTCGCCCAGATCCATGATCGGGCACGGCTGGCAGTGCGCTAGGGCCGCGAAAGCGACAGTCATACCTCACCCGCTCGCCGTATAGCTGAGCCCCGACCATATGACTGTCACTTCAGCGACGCGGTGGGCTCGCTCAGCTGGGCCGTACCTCGCCGGCACCGTCGATCTCCTCGGTGACGTCGGCGCCGCCGGAGTGCCGGATGCTGCCGGCTCCGGAGATGCTCGCCTCGAGGGTCTGGCTCGCGTGGATCGTGATGTCGCCGGCACCGTCGATGCTCGCCACACCCGTCCGGGCGATCAGGTCCTCGCCGTGAAACTCCCCGGCACCGTCAATGTGCACCTGCACCTCCTCGGCGTGGCCACGCAGCCGCACCGCACCGGAACCTTCGATGACCACTGAGACCTGGTCGGCGTCGACATCGGTGATCAGGACATCGCCCGATCCCTCGATCCGCACAGTGAGTGACTCGGCCGGCACACTGCTGGCGGTGACCTCACCGGAGCCGTCGATGGTGACCGCATCCAGCTGGGCCACAGTGAGCGCGTAGTCGATCGGGCCCGGGCTGTTCAGGAAACCGCCGTCGACGGCGAGGCGCAGCTCCTCGCTACTGGTGGTGCTGCTGATCCGCTCGAGGGTGTTCTCCCCGGCGGTGATCGTCAGCGCCGGATCACCCGGCTGCACCATCAGTGTGCCGGAGCCTTCGAGCAGGACGGCGCTCGGGTCGCCGGAGATGGTGCGGTCCTCGGTGGCCGTGGGGCCGGCGGAGACGTACCCGCAGCCGGTGAGGCCGAGGATCGTCGCGCCGATCGCACCAACAAGGAGCATCAGACGCATGGCCATCGGAACCTCCCGGAAGTGAGCGGCCCGCCCCTCCAGCGGGCCTGGGTCCCACTCTGGCGCCGGCGGTGGTGCCGGGGCCATCAGGGACCACCCTGGCCCGACCCTGGTTCTGGCCCCTGGTAGCGGTCCCTGGCTCCGGCCCCCGGGCCAGACCTTTCAAATATTAGAGTGTGGGCTCTAGTATTGCGGCCATGGATGTGACCGAGCTTCGCCCGTCCCACCTCGTGCCGGCGCTGTTCGCCAGTGGCGCTGCGGTTCTCGGGACGGGAATCGGGTTCGCTGCGCCGAGCGTTGCCGGCTGGTTGGCTGCGGTGCTGGACGCCTCGCCGATACCCGTTCCGCAGCTGCTGGAGGTGCTCGCCGTTCTACCGCTGACCTGGTCGGTACCGGCCGGGGTGCTGCTCGGACTGGTCGGTGCGGGTTTCCTGGCGTTCGCCATCGTGCACGAGGGCCTGAAGCTGACGGTCGACGAGGACCACCTGGAGCACCGGCAGGAGGATCGCGAGGGCTGGATCGAGCGCGAGCAGGTGGCGAGCATCTATCCGGACGGCGGGGACGTGGTCGTGCTAGATCGCCGCACCCGCCTGCTGGTGCGGCTGGACGCCGATGGTCTGCGGCGTACCGAGCTGGTGCGCGCGCTGCGCGAGCACGGTTACCCCTGGCAGGAGGAGGACCCGTTCGAAGCGGACTACCAGCGGTGGATGGACGGGCGCCCCGGATTCACTGCCGCCGAGCATCGGCTGATCGGGACGTGGCGGGAGGTGCGCACCAAGAAGGCGGAACGAGTCAAGGCTGAGGCGGCACTGCGCGAGGCCGGTCTGGTGGTCCGCGAGCGGGACGACCGCGTGCAGGTGCGCCGAGCGGAGGGGGCGCGAGATGGCGCGCACCGTCGACCCGAAGCGACATGAGGCCCGGCGGCTGCAGATCATCGATGCCGCGATGACTCTGATCGCCGCCCGCGGGTACGACGGCGCCACCACGGCCGCGATCTGCCGGGAGG
>DXBY01000300.1 GCA_019116305.1 Candidatus Ruania gallistercoris
CACGATCGGACCGGCGTGCACCCCCTGCGAGAACGAGTGGGCGGCCGCGGGTGCTTTCGTGGTGGACAGTGCCTTCTTCACGATGGTGACAAACCTCCAAGTTGGTCATGCGTCAGTGATCTGCCCGGTGCAGTCCCGGGCAGCGGTCAGATGGTGTCGGTCTAGAAGTGGGAGTGGATGGCGCCGACAACGCGGTACTGGTCATCCACCAGCAGCGCGCGGGACCACTTGTCGTGCAACGTGCACGGGTGCGAGGTGCCGAGAGCGACCAGCTCACCCACGGCCGGCTCCTGGCCGGCGGGGGTGCGCAGGAAGGTGTGGTGATCATTGAGCTCGAGCACCTCGGTCCCCTCGAGGCGGTGGAAGCTCCCGCCACGCCGGTAGCCCAGCGCGATCGGCAGGCCCTGGTCGTACGGGACGTCCCGCCTGCCCGCATTGAGGAGCACCAGGCCCGGCTCGGGAATCGACAGCACCTGGGCCCAGACCTCTCCCGCGGGCCGGAAGGCATCTGGCCCCGAGGCACCGAGGGGTGAGAGCCGGCCGTACAGCCCGTGATCGTGGGTGAGGTAGGCACCGCTGCGCAGCACTGTGCGCACCGGCCGGTCCAGGTACCGCACCTGGCCGAAGACCTCGGCGACCAGATCGAAGTAGAGGCTGCCGCCCGCGGTGAGCAGGTACTCCGCGGCCGTGGCAGCCAACAACCCGGCAGCGGCCAAGCTCTGGAACTGTGCGGTCACGCCCCGCAGGTAGTCCCGCACGGCGTCCAAGGCCTGAGCATCGCGCGCATGGCTCACGCTGCCCTCGTACCCCGCCACACCGACCAGCGCCAGGTGATCCGATGCCGCGACTGCCTCGGCCACGGCTTGCACGGTGGCAGAGTCTCGGCACCCGGCACGGCCGCCGTCGTGCCCGATCTCGATCACCACCGGCAACGCCGGACCTGGCTCCAACGCCTCCTCGAGCAGGCGCACCCCGGCGACGGAGTCCACGTAGCAGAAGAACTCGAAGTCCTCGTTGCTGCTGATCTCGCGTTGGGTCCATCGGGCGAACGCGGCATCGACGAGCTGGTTGGCCATCAGGATGCGCCGAGCACCAGCCTCGCGGAACACCCGGGCCTGGCCGGGTGACGCCACGCTCACGCCCCATGCCCCGGCCGCCTCCTGCAGCTGCCACAGCTCCGGCGAGACGTGCGTCTTGCCATGGGGTGCCAGCGACACCTCGTGTTCCCGGCAGTACTGCGCCATCACTTCGGCATTGTGGTGCAGCGCGGACTCCTTGAGCAGAAGCGCCGGCCACTCCACCCCGGAGTCCGGTTCGAACACCCGCTGTCCGGTCTCGGCGGATTCCATCTGCTCAGTCCTCCTCGGGTGACGGCACCGGACGGAGCATCACGGCCCGGGCGATCTCGACGGCGTGGGCGAGCTCGTTCAGGTCGATCGACTCGTCCGGGGTGTGGGCATCGGCGATCGACCCAGGGCCCAGGACCAGTGCCGGAATTCCGGCGGCTGCGATCTTGCTGGCGTCGCTGCCCCACCCGGTACCGATCGGGTCAGGGCTGTGCCCGGCGCTGTCCAGCTCGGCGCAGACGCCGGCCAGGAACGGGTCCCCGGGATCGTTGTCCAGTGCCAGATCGGTCAGGAACGGTGGTTCAACGGTGACGCTGCTGCCGAACTGTGCCCTGACCCGATCGCGGAGCTCACCCCACACCTGCTCGGGGTCCTCGCCCGGCAAGGTCCGCCGGTCCAGGCTCACCGCGCACTGGTTCGGCACGGTGTTCGGGCCACTGCCGCCGCTGATCAGGGACGGCACCAAGGACGCGGGCCCGACCAGCGGGTGGGCGTGGCTGTCAAGCTCGGGAGTGACCTCCTCGGCCAGGAAGCTGATCACTCGAGCGATGGTCTCGATCGGATTCTCGATCCCCCAGGGCCGCGAGCTGTGCCCGCCAGGTCCTTCGGCAACGATGCGGCAGCGCATCACGCCCTTGTGTGCCACCACGGCACGCAGATCGGTGGGCTCACCGATGACGGCGCCGCGCACCGTCGTCGGTCCCTCACCCAGGTCCTCGAGCAGCTGGAGGACGCCGCGGTAGGCGTGCTCCTCGTCCACGACCCCCGCCACGATCACCGTCGACGGCGGTGGTTCAGGGGCGTGGGCGACCTCCCGGAGCGCGGTCAGGAAAGCGGCCAGCGGCCCTTTGGCGTCACACGCCCCGCGGGCGTAGAGCCGGCCGTCGTGAACGGTTGGGGCGAAGGGCTGAGTGCTCATGTGCTCGGTCTCGACCGTGTCCAGGTGGGACTCGAACAGCACTGCGCTGCTCCGGTCCCGCCCGGGAACAGTGGCCACCACGTTGCAGCGTCCGTCCAGGACCGGGCTCAGGACAGCCGCGATTCCCTGCGCCGCGCACCAGTCGGCGATGTGCTGCGCCAGCGGTGTCTCTGCCGGAACGGCCTGCCCGCGCGGGTTGACGCTGGGGATCGCCACCAGCTCGGAGAGCAAGGTGGTGGCCTCGTTGTTCATCAGCTCACCGGATTCGGTCATCATCAGCCCTTCACCGCCCCGGCCGTCATACCGGCCACCACGTACTTCTGTCCCAGCAGTGCCATCACGATCATCGGTGCCGTGATGCTCACACACGCTGCCATCAACGCACCCCAGTCGATGCTGGCGTAGCCGATGAAGTTGAAGATCGCCACCGGCAGCGTCCTGGTGTCGTTACCGGAGAGCACCAGCGCGAACACGAAGTTGTTCCAGGAGAAGATGAAGGACAGGATCGACGAGGTGGCGATTCCCGGGACCACCAGGGGCACCACGATCCGGCGGAAGGCGCCGATGTGGGTCAGGCCGTCCACCCGCGCAGCCTCCTCGAGCTCCTCCGGGACTCCTTCGAACACGCCGATCATCACCCACACGATCAGCGGTACCGCGATGAACATGTGCGAGATGATCAGCGAGCTGTACCCGCCCACCATGCGCATCGAGGCGAAGATGAAGTACCACGGCACCAGCAGCGTCACGTGCGGGATGACCCGCGAGAGCAGGATCATCCCGGAGGACTTCACCATTCCGAAGCGCTGCATCGAGTAGGCCGCCGGCACCCCGATCAGCAACGAGAGCGCCGTGGAGCCCACGCCGATCACCAGGCTATTGATGAAGAACTGCAGGAAGTCCGCCTGCGCGAACACCGAGACGTAGTTCTGCAGCGTCGGGGTGAAGGAGAAGGTGCTGGCCGGATCGTAAATGTCGATGTTCGTCTTCACCGAGGCCAGCAGCATCCACGCGATCGGCGCCAGACAGACCAGACCGAAGATGATCAGGAACACGGTCCGGAAACGGGTGAATCCTCGGGACTCGATCGAGGTCGCGGTCTTCATCGCTGCGCCTCCTTCCGGCGCACGGTGAGCACCGCGAGCACGATCACGATCAGCAGGAAGTACAGCAGCACCAGGGCCGCTGCCATGCCGTACTCGTTGTAGTCGAAGCTGAGGGCGTAGGCGTAGATGTTCAGCGTCTCCACCTCATGGGCGGACCCGCCGCCGGTGCCCTTGGTCACGTAGAGCAGATCGAAGGTCTTCATCGCATCGATGCTGCGCAGCAGCAGGGCAGCGATCACCGTGGTCTTCAGCATCGGCAGGGTCACGTGCCAGAAGCGCTGCCAGCTGGAGGCACCATCGATCCGGGCGGCCTCCTGCTGCTCCTCGGGTAGACCGACGAGCCCAGCGAGCAGGATGAGGATCACCATCGGGGTCCACTGCCACACGTCCACCAGCATCAGCGTGGGTAGCGCTGTGGAGGGGTCGGAGATCCAGCCCTGCGCTGGGATGCCGAGCCAGCCGAGCAGCTGGTTGGCGAAGCCGACAGTGGGCTCGAAGATGAGCAGCCACATCATCGCCACTGCTACCGGGGTAGCCACCAACGGCAACAGCATGATCACCCGGATCGCACCACGCCCGAGGAAGGGACGTCGGAGCAGCAGCGCTACCGCCATACCGATGCTCATCTCCAACGCGACGGCCACGGCTGTGAAGATCGCCGTGCGCCACACCGCCGGCCAGAACCGTTCGGTGTCGCCGAGGATGCTGAGGTAGTTCTCGAACCAGACGAAGTCGAAGGCTCGCTGGATCGATCCCTCGGCATCGGTAAAGCTCAGCACCACCGTGTACAGCAGCGGCAGCACCATCAGCGCGATGACGAACACGATGGCCGGTGTGGCGAGCACCCACTTGCGGTGCCTGTTCGCCCAGTCGGAGAAGCCCTGCCAGGGCGGCCGGCGCCTGCTGGTCAACGCTGTGCTCATCTGCGCACCTCCTTCAGATCGATTCGCTGGTGCGGCTCCCACCGGCCTGCGCAGGCGGGAGCCGTGGACGGGCTCAGTCCTCGTTCTCCTCCGCGAGGAACTCGGTGAACGCCTGGTCCGCAGTGTCCAGAGCAGCCTCGATGTCACCGCCCTCGATGCCGGTCACGATCGGTTCGCCGACGATGTCCCGGGCGCGGCTGACGTTCAGCACCACCGGGTGGCTGTACCCCACCCCGGACTCTGCGCTCACCTCCTGGGCCTCGGCGAGGTCCTCGGGAGTGTCCGGCACCTCTGCCTCCCAGGCCGAGGCACGCGCGCCGATGACACCGCTCTCCTGAGCCAGCAGGGTGTTCTCCTGGTTGGTGGCCCATCGGACGAACTCCCACGCACCCTCGTGGTTGGTGGAGCTCTCCGGCACGGCCAGCGCCCAGGACGGCACGTTCGTCGGGTGTGATCCCGCCGGCCCTGCGGGGAACGGTGCGAACCCGACCGTGTCGCTCACCGTCGAGTTCGAGGGGTCGGTGGCGTTGGTGTAGAGACTGTCCGCCTCGGTGTAGAAGGCGGCGCGGCCCTGGGTGAAGATGCCCATCGCCTCGGGCCAGCTCATGTTCGTCACTCCGGGCGGGCCGTACTCGCGGAGCATGTCCGAGTAGAAGGTGTACGCCTCGCGTGCCTCGGGCGTGCCGATACCGGAGGAGCCGTCCTCGGCCACCCAGTCGGCCCCGTAGCTGTAGAGGAAGCTGGAGAACTGGGTCACGGCAGCCGCCCGAGCGCCCCGGGAGACGAAACCGAACACATCCTCGTTCTCCTCCTGGATCGTGCGCGCGGCCTCTTCCAGCTCCTCGAGAGTCTCCGGCACCTCCAGGCCGGCCTCCTCGAGCAGGTCGGTGCGGTAGTACAGCACCTCGCGCTCAGTGGCCAGGGGGACGCCCAGCACACGCTCGTCCACGGTGACCGAGTCCCGCGGGCCCTCCTGGAAGTCGCTCCAGTCCCACTCCTGGTCACCAGTGGTCTGTTCAGTAAGGTCGGCCAGCCAGCCGTTACGGTCAAAGGTCCGGATCTCCTGGAGCGGGCGGACCATCATCACGTCGATGTCATCGGCGTTTGCGTTCAACCGGACGTTCAGCTGCTGGGACAGCTGGTCCTCGGTATAGGAGGTGACCTCGACGTTCAGTCCGCTCTCGGCTTCGAAGTCCTCCACGTTCGCCAGTACAGCGTCGGTCCACGGGTGGTTGGCCACCGACACGTAGATGGTGTCGTCATCTCCGCCCCCGCCACTGCACCCCGCCAGGACCATCGCACCCGTGGCGACGCTCGCACCGAGCAGCCACACGCGGCGGTTTCGCACACTCATCGTTTCCTCCATCAGTCAGGTCTGACCTCGTCGTCGGCCGAGCGAGGGACCATGCTCAACCTCGACCTAATGTAACTTCTATCAAGTTAACGGAATTTCTACAGTAGGGTGGACGTACTGTCAAAACCCACGAGGAGGACCTCATGCCGGCGCACAGGGAGCAGGCACCCATCACCACCGGTCGACAGACGTTCGAGAGCGTCGCCGAGCTCTACACGATGTTGGAACCGGTGATGCGCGCGATCACGGCAGCAGTAGGACCACACTGCGAGGTCGTTCTGCACGATCTCTCCGACCGATCGATGGAGCGCACCATCTATGCCATCGAGAACGGTGACGTCTCTGGCCGCACAGTGGGCGGGCCGTCAACAAATCTGGGTCTGGGAGTGCTCCAGCACGAGGACATCGATCACAACGCCTTCGGTTACCACGGACGCACATCGGATGGACGCGACCTGCACTGCTCGTCTGTGTACTACCGCAACGGAGCCGGCTCGGTGATCGCCGCCCTGTGCATCAACATCGACCTGTCCGCGGTCCAGAACGCCCAGGCGATCTTGTCCAGCCTGCTCCCCTCCGACGGCGACGAGGGGCCGCAGGAGATCGTCGGTCCGGACATCCAGATGGTGCTGGAGCAGATGATCGACACTGCGGTCAAAGCAATCGGTAAACCGGTGAACCTGATGACCAAGGCGGACCGTATCGAGGTGCTCCGGGTACTCGAGGACCGAGGAGCGTTCCACATCAAGCGCGCGGTCGATCGAGTATCCACGCGCCTGGGCATCTCGAAGGTGACGGCCTACAGCGATCTGGACTCCGTCCGCAGCGGTCGATAACCGCGAGCACGCGCCGCTCTCACGACCCTTCCGGCACCGGCGCCGTCGAGGACCGCAGGATCAGCCGGGTAGGTTCGTGCCTCAACCGCGGCGGTTGGTCGTCGTTGGTCAGTCCGCCGATCCGCTCGAACAGCATCGCGGCTGCCTTGGCTCCGACACTGGCCGCGGCGCTGTCCACCGTGGTCAGTCCGATCCCCGGTAGCGAACCGGCGCTGATGTTGTCGTAGCCCACGATCGAGACGTCCCACGGCACCCGGAGTGCGAGCTCCTCGCAGGCGACGAACCCGCCCAGGGCCATCTGGTCGTTCGCATAGTGCAGAGCCGTCGGCCTCGGCGACCGGGACAGCAACTCGTGCGTCCCTCGGCGCCCATCCTCCATCATCCCGCCCTCGAGCACGATCGCGGTCTCCGGCAGATCGGCCGTGGCCCCCTTGAAGCCCTGGAGGCGATCGGCGAAAGGCTTCACGCTCGGGTCGCTGCCGACGTAGCCGATGCGGGTGTGGCCGAGGTCGCGCAGGTGCTTGACCGCCAGCTGCGCGCCGCGGAGGTTGTCCACGACCACGGTGTCCCAGATGAGCTCGGGCAGATCACGACTGGCGAGCACACACGGCACCCCGATCCGCTCCAGGAAACGGAGCTCCTCCACGCCACCCTGCACCGAGGCCAGCATCAGGCCGTCCACCCGGTGCTCGGTCATCGACCGGATGATGTCCACCTCCCGGCCGGTGTCCCTGCCGGAGCTGCTCAGCAGAACCTTGTACCCGCGCCCCTCCAGCACCTCCTGCACGCTCGCGACCAGGTCCGGGAAGAACGGGTTCTTGATATCAGCGATCACCAGGCCGATGTTCAGGGTCGCGCCGCGGGTCAAGCTGCGCGCGATCGCGCTCGGCCGGTAGTTCAGCTCGCGGATCGCGTCCTCGATCTTTCTCCGGCTGGCGGCGGAGACGG
>DXBY01000301.1 GCA_019116305.1 Candidatus Ruania gallistercoris
TCAGCCAGTACGAACTGGCGGTCTTGATCGCTCGCCGCGACGGGCTCGACCCGGGTCGGCTCAGAGGAGTGCTGCGCGGGTCCAGACCCGGCGCCGCGGTGATCCGACTCGACTGCACGGCGGCGCAAGCCGTGCTGCAGACGAGGCTGCGCGCAGCGTCGGAGTTCCTTGCGCCGAACGCGACGTGAGGTCCACAGTTATCCACAGGATGGCGAACATGTACTGCACATGAAACGCTGAGAGCGTGAAGATGCTGCAGGTACGGAACCTCCCGGACGAGCTGCACGCGGCTCTGCAGGAGCGTGCCCGCAGCAAAGGGATGACGATGTTGGACTACGTGACCAAGGTGCTGCGGCGAGATCTGGCGATATGACCCGGACGAGCGCTTCCCGCGCCGGTGAGGATCGTCCTCGATGCGAGTGCCGGGGTCAACGCCGTGCTCGCCGGCTACCGCGGTGCCCGCGTGCTCGATGCGATGAGCGGCGGTGAGGTGTGGGCTCCCAGTCTTGTCGACTCCGAGGTGCTCTCCGCATTGGCGCGGCTGGAGCGTGCTGCTGCCATCACCGGAGCAGAGGTCACTCGCGCCCCGGTCGGAAACGTGGAGATCCAGCTGATCGAGTGATCGCCCGGGCAGGAGGGTGCCGCCGCTCACATCCCCTTCGGGTGCCAGACCGTCTTCGTCTCAGTGAACGCCAGGATCTGCTCCAGCGACTGCGCAGCCAGCCAGTCGCCCTCAGTCTCCCCGACCGGGCGGCGCACCCGCTTGAGGTTCTCCGCGGCGTCGGCCTCCAGCTCACCCCAGCTGGTGCCGTCGGCGCCGAGCGCCCCGGTGAGGTCGATCGCGTTCACGTCCATGTGCGCGGCCAGGTGCGGTGCCACCTCCGCGGTGTGCCCGGTGAGCACGTTCACCACTCCGCCCGGTACGTCCGAGGTGGCCAGCACCTCGGACAGCGTGATCGCCGGCAACGGTCGATCCTGCGAGGAGAGCAGCACCACGCTGTTCCCGGTCACCAGCACCGGAGCCAGCACCGAGACCAGCCCCAACAAAGACGAGCGCTGCGGCGCGAGCACGGCCACCACCCCGGTCGGCTCGGGCACGGAGAGGTTGAAGTACGGCCCGGCCACCGGGTTCGCGTTCCCGGCGACCTGCGCCACCTTGTCCGTCCAGCCCGCGTACCAGACCCACCGGTCGACCGCCGCCGAGACCAGCTCCTCGGCCTTCTTCGCCGGTACGCCCTCACCAGCGGCGACATCGGCCACGAACTGCGCCCGTCGCCCCTCGAGCAGCTCAGCGACCCGGTAGAGCACCTGCCCCCGGTTGTACGCCGTCGCCCCGGCCCAACCCGGCTGCGCAGCGCGCGCCGCGCGCACCGCATCCCGCGCGTCCTTGCGCGAGGCCAGGGCGGCGTTCGCGGCAAAGGCGCCCTTCGCCGTCGAAATCTCATACGTGCGCCCGGACTCGCTGCGCGGGAACTTCCCCCCGACGAACAGCTTGTAGGTCTTGCGCACATCCACCCGGGCGCTCATTTCGCTCCCCCTTCCGCCAGGTAGGGCGCCAACCCGTGCCGGCCACCCTCGCGGCCGTAGCCGGACTCCTTGTACCCGCCGAACGGGCTGGTCGGGTCGAACCGGTTGAACGTGTTCGCCCAGACCACGCCGGCGCGCATCGCATCGGCCATCGCCAGGATCCGCGAGCCCTTCTCCGTCCAGATCCCCGCCGAGAGGCCATACGGGATGGTGTTCGCCTTCGCGATCGCCTCGTCCGGCGTGCGGAACGTCAGCACGGACAGCACCGGGCCGAAGATCTCCTCCCGGGCGATCCGGTGCGCCGAGGAGACGTCGGTGAAGATGGTCGGTGCGAACCAGTACCCGGTCTCCGGCAGCGGGCAGTCGCTGGTCCACCGGGTGGCGCCCTCGTCCTCCCCGGCCTGGGTGAGCGCGGTGATCCGCTCTAGCTGCGCGGCGGAGTTGATCGCGCCGACGTCGGTGTTCTTGTCCATCGGGTCACCCACCCGCAGCGTGGACAGCCGCCCCTTCAGCCGCTCGGTGACCTCCTCGGCGACCGACTCCTGCACCAGCAGCCGCGACCCGGCGCAGCACACCTGCCCCTGGTTGAAGTAGATGCCGTTCACGATGCCCTCGATCGCCTGGTCGATCGCGGCGTCCTCGAACACGATGTTCGCGGCCTTGCCGCCCAGCTCGAGGGTGGCGTGCTTGCGAGTGCCGGCGATCTGTTTCGCGATCTGCCGGCCGACGGCGGTCGATCCGGTGAACGCCACCTTGTCCACTCCCGCGTGGGTCACCAGGGCGGAGCCGGTAGGGCCTGCGCCGGTGATGATGTTCACCACTCCGGGCGGGAGCTCGGCCTGGCGGAGCAGGTCGGCGAACAACAGCGCGGTCAGCGGCGTGGTCTCGGCCGGTTTGAGCACCACCGTGTTCCCCGTGGCCAGCGCCGGGGCGATCTTCCACGCCAGCATCAGCAGCGGGAAGTTCCACGGGATCACCTGGGCGGCCACGCCGTGCGGGCGCGGATCTGCGCCGTACCCGGCATAGCCGAGCTTGTCCGCCCACCCGGCGTAGTAGAAGAAGTGCGCCGCAGCGGTGGGCACGTCCACGTCCCGCGACTCCCGGATCGGCTTGCCGTTGTCCAAGGTCTCCAGCACGGCGAACTCCCGGGCCCGCTCGGCCAGCAGCCGGGCAATCCGGAACAGGTACTTGGCCCGCTCCGCACCGGGCATCGGCCCCCAGACCTTCTCCTGGGCGCGGCGGGCCGCGGCCACGGCGCGGTCCACATCCGTCTCATCGGCGACGGCGACGTCGGCGAGGACCTCCTCGGTGGCCGGGTTCACCGTCTTCATCGCGCCGCCGGTGCTTTCGGTGAACTCGCCGTCGATGAACAGCCCGTAGGAGGAGGCGATGTCCACCACGGCACGGGACTCCGGGGCCGGTGCGTACTCGAACTTGCTCATCTTCGCCCCTCAGTCGATCGTCACGTAGTCGGGACCGGCGTAGTGGCCGGTGGCCAGCTTGAGCCGCTGCAGCAGTACGTCGTTCAGCAGCGAGGAGGCCCCGAACCGGAAATACTCCGGATCCAGCCACGCTTCGCCGGCCACCTCGTTCACTGCCACCAGGTACTTCAGCGCATCCTTCGCCGAGCGGATACCGCCGGCGGGCTTCACCCCGATCTGTACCCCGGTGGCGGCGAGGAAGTCCCGCACCGCCTCCAGCATCAGCACCGTCACCGGCAGGGTGGCGGCGGGGGAGACCTTCCCGGTGGAGGTCTTGATGAAGTCCGCCCCGGCGAGCATCGCCAGCCAGGACGCGCGGCGGACGTTGTCGTTCGTGGCCAGCTCCCCGGTCTCCAGGATCACCTTCAGGTGTGCCGGTTTGGTCCGGGTCTGGCAGATCTCCCGCACCGCCACGATGTCGTCGTAGACCTTGCGGTAGTCCCCGGCCAGGAAGGCGCCCCGGTCGATCACCATGTCGATCTCGTCCGCACCGGCGTCCACCGCATCGCGGGTGTCCGCCAGTCGCGCCGCCTTTCCGGCCCGCCCGGCGGGAAAGCCGGTCGCCACCGCCGCCACCGCCACCGGGGCCGGGCCGATCGCCTCCTTGGCCACCGGCACCAGATCGCCGTACACGCAGACGGCGGCCGGCCGGGGGCAGTCGGGATCGCCCGGCTGAGGAGTGAGGGCCTTCGCGACGAGGGAGCGCACCTTGCCGGGGGTGTCGGCCCCTTCCAGGGTGGTCAGGTCGGTCATCGCAATGACCTGGTCCAGGCCCCACGCCTTCGCCGTGGTCTTGATCGAACGCGAGCCCAGCTGGGCGGCGCGGCCGGCCAGGCCGACGGCGTCCACTCCGGGCAGACCGTGCAGGAAGGTGCGCAGCGCTACGTTGCTCAGCTGGTCCGAGCCGACGATGGTGCTCGCGTCGGTGGCTACCTGGGTGGCCGAGCGGGTGGCCGGGTGGGTGGTCGTGACAGCCATGGGGCGAGTCTAGGCGTGGGCGGGATCAGACGCGGCTGTTCCGCCCGAACGAGGTCAGGTACCCGGCTCCGTCGGCCGCCAGCTCCGCCTCGAACTCCTGCGCCCAGGCGGCGTACGGGCGCGAGGCCAGGTTCTCGTTACCGAACCGGGTGTCCTCGGAGACTTCCGTCATGCAGAACTCCGGGATCACCAGATCGGTCACCGGGCCGGCGCGCTCGCACTCGGCGATGATCAGCGGTGCGTTGCTGCCGAGGAACTCATCCAGTACCCAGCCGTCCTCACCGAGCCAGAGGGCATGCCGCAGCTTGAGCACCTTCGCCCCGCCGCGGCGGACCATGTGCTCGGCCACCAGCGGGTCCAGCTCGCGCTCCGCCTCGTAGCGGGTGCCACCGGCCGCCGGACCCTTCGCGGTCAGCGTGCACATCGACCACTGGCTGCCCACGGCGGCGAGGATGCCGGCAATGTCGGCGGAGCGGCGGAACGGCTCCTCAGGGGCCGGGGCCTGCAGCCGCACCCGAAGCGCGTAGCCCTCGCTGGCCAGGAAGTAGCTCTGCACGATGACGTCCGGTGTGGAACCGGCGAGCAAGTCCGTGGGCAGGGTGCGGACCAGGAACTTGCGCTCGAACTCGAAGTCGCCGTACCCGGACTCGGTCATAGCCAAAGTTTACCTGCGCGGCTGCTCAGGCGAAGAAGCGGAACAGCGGCGAGTCCGGCGGGATCGGGCGGTAGGTGAGCCCGGAGGCGTCCATCCGCTCCAGCAGCGGCCGGTAGTCCTCGGCCGCGCCGAGGGTCAGCCCCACGAACGCCGGCCCGGTCTCCCGGTTGGACCGTTTGGTGTACTCGAACAGCGAGATGTCGTCCTCCGGACCGAGCACCGAGTCCAGGAACCGTCGCAGTGCGCCCGGTTCCTGCGGAAAATCGATCACGAAGTAGTGCCGCAGCCCGGCATAGATCAGCGCCCGCTCCTGGACCTCCGCATACCGGGAGATGTCGTTGTTGCCGCCGGAGAGGATGCACACCACGGTCGCACCCGGGCCCACCTCCACGGCCGCACCGGAACCGACCGGGCCCACCGCGGCCAGGGCGAGCGCCCCCGCGGGTTCGGTGATGATGCCCTCCACCTGGTACAGGTCCAGCATCTCGGCGCAGATGCGGCCCTCGTCCACTGTGGCCATCGGCACCTGCAGGTCCGCCACCAGCGCATAGGAGGCGTCCCCGACCCGGCGCACCGCCGCGCCGTCGACGAACGTGTCCACCTCGGTGAGGGTGACCGACTCCCCGGCAGCGAGGGCGGCGGCCATGCTCGCCGCCCCGGCAGGTTCCACCCCGACTACCTGCGTGGCCGGGCACGCCTCGGCAAAGTAGGCGGCCATCCCGGCCACCAGGCCGCCGCCACCCACCGGCACCACCACCACGTCCGGGGGAGCGCCGAGCTGGTCGTGCACCTCCTTGGCCACTGTGCCCTGCCCGGTGATCGTGCGCGGGTCGTCGAACGGGTGCACCATCACCGCACCGTCGGACTCGGCGAAGGCTCGTGCCGCCGCAGAAGCCTCGTCATAGGTGGAGCCGACCTCCATGATCTGCACCTGATCGGCGCCCAGACTCGCGATCCGGTCCAGCTTCTGCCGCGGGGTGGTGCGCGGTACGAAGATCCGCCCGGTGATCCCGAGCTCCGCGCACGCCATTGCCACCCCTTGGGCATGGTTACCGGCACTGGCGCAGACCACCCCACGGACCTGCTCGGCCCCGTCCAGGCGCAGCATCAGGTTGAACGCTCCGCGCACCTTGTAGGAGCGCACCGGTTGCAGGTCCTCGCGCTTGATCAGCACCCGAGCGCCGGTCGCCGCGCTCACCCGGTCCCAGGGTTGCAACGGAGTTCGGATCACTGCGTGCTGGATCCGCTGCGCCGCCTCTCGGACGGTGGTCGCAGTGACCCGGTTGGTGTCGACGCCCATGGGCGGAAGTCTAGGAGGGTGTGTTGTCATGGAGACATGGACTTCTGGCCGGTACTGAAATGGCTGATTGCCGTGTTCTCAGCGGCTGCCGGTGCGCTGCTGGTGCTACTGGTGGTGAACCTGGTGCTGAACCGGATCGGACGCAAGGTTCCTCCGGTGCACCGGGCGTGGCTGCGCCTGCGTCGCCCGGTGGCCGCGCTGCTACTCAGCGTGGCGCTGCGGATCTCCTTCTCCCAGGCGGCCAACCCCTCCACGTTCCGGGACATCGGCATGCACGTGCTGCTGATCGCGGTGATCGTCTCCGCAGTGTGGTTGGTGGCCACGCTGGTGCTCGCCTGGCTCTGGCACACCCAGCAGCGGGTGGTCGCCCGGATGCGCGACGACGACCGCGCCCAGCGGCGGGTGCAGACCCAGATGCTGCTCATCCGCCGGGTGGTGAACGCGGTCTTCGTGGTGATCGGCGGCGCGATGGTGCTGCTCACCTTCCCCGGTGTGGAGCAGATCGGTGCCACCATCCTGGCCTCGGCCGGGCTGCTGTCGGTGGTGCTCGGTATCGCCGCGCAGAGCTCGTTGGGCAACATGTTCGCCGGATTGCAGCTGGCGTTCACCGACGCGATCCGGATCGGCGACATCGTGGAGGTGGACGGCACCTGGGCAACGGTGGAGGACATCACCCTGTCCTACGTCGTGGTGAGCATCTGGACCGAACAGCACAAGGTGCTCCCGTCCACGTACTTCACCACCACCCCGTTCATCAACTGGAGCCGCACCGGGGAGTCGGTGATCGGGCTGATCTACTTCTCCCTGGACTGGCGGGTGGACCTGGCCGGGTTCCGCGCCGAGTTCGAGCGCCTGGTGGATGAGAGCGGCCTGTGGGACGGCCGCTCCCGGGCGGTGCGGGTCACCGACTCCTCCACCGAGCGGCTCACCGTGCGGGCGCAGGTGAGCACCAAGGACACCGACGACGACTGGTTCCTGCGCTGCGACGTCCGGGAGGGGCTGGCCACCTGGTTGCGGGAGCACAATCCCGAGGCGCTGCCGCTGCAGCGGGTCACGCTCACTGAGCAGACCCTGCCCGCCCCCTCCACCCCGGCGCTGCCGCACCCGCCGCACGGCCGCCGTGACGGTGACGTGCTCGAGGGGCCGGCCGGCGGCGAGGCGTAGTCACAGGCTGACGGCGGCGCTCACCTCGGCGCGGAGCCGTTCCAGTCGTTCGGTGGCTCTGATTCGGCGCTGCCCGAGTGCCGCCGCCTCGGGGACCGGCTCGATCACCTCGAGGTAGCACTTCAGCTTCGGCTCGGTGCCGGAGGGGCGGATGATCACCCGATCGTCGGCCTCGGTGGTCCACACCAGGGCATCGGTGGGCGGCAGGTCGGCGCTGCCTTCGCTCAGATCGATGCGGTCGACGACGGCGGAGCCGGCCAGGGTCTGCGGCGGTGCCGTGCGTAGGTGGTCCATCAGGCGGGGGATGTCGCCCAGGTCCTGTACGCGGACCGTCACCGGGGCAGTGGCGTGCACGCCGTGGGCGATCGCGAGCTCGTCCAGCACCGACTGCAGGTCTCTGCCCTCGGCACGCTGCGCGGCGGCAACCCCAGCCAGCTGCACCGCCGCGGAGATCCCGTCCTTGTCCCGGACCTCCTCCGGGTCGGTGCAGTAGCCGAGGGCTTCCTCGTACCCGTAGGCCAGGTCCGGGACCCGGCTGATCCACTTGAACCCGGTCAGCGTGCTGCGGTGCTCCAGGCCGTGCGCTGCGGCGATCGCGGCGAGCAACCGGGAGGAGACGATCGAGCTGGCCAGTACCCGCCGTTCGCCGGCGGCCACCAGGCGTTGCGCCGCGTTCTGGCCGAGGATGGCGCCCACCTCATCACCGGTGAGCTGGCGCCAGCCGCCCTCGGCAGCGGGGTCGGGGATCGCCGCCGAGCAGCGGTCGGCGTCGGGGTCGTTCGCGATCACCAGATCGGCCGACACGTCCCGGGCCAGTGCCAGAGCCAGGTCGAGCGACCCCGGCTCCTCCGGGTTCGGGAACTGCACCGTGGGGAAGTCCGGATCCGGTCCGGCCTGCTCGGGCACCGGGTGGACGTCGATGAAGCCGGCGCGGCGCAGGGCAGCGAGCGCAGCTGCGCCGCCCACACCGTGCATCGCGGTGTGCACGATCCGCAGGTCCTGGGCGGGTGCCGACGGCACGTCGGTCCGCTCGGTGGGGTGGATAGAGGGCTGGTCAGTATGCCGGTACGGCTCGGACCGGTACGGCTGACCGGCGGCGCGGGACAGGTAGCCCTCGATGATCTGCTCGTCCATCTCCGTGCGGAACCCCCCGGACCGCTCAGCGTCGGTCGCTGAGCGCCGCACCGCGGCCACCGAGGGTACGGCGGCGATCCGGGTCGCGATCTCCTCATCCTGCGGTGGCACGATCTGCGCACCTTGGCCCGCATCGGTGACCACCCGGCCACCCAGGTACACCTTGTACCCGTTGTCGCGGGCTGGGTTGTGCGAGGCGGTGACCATCACCCCGGCATCCGCCGCCAGCATGCGCACCGCGTAGGCGAGCACCGGGGTTGGCAACGGCCCGGGCAGCAGCCACGCCCGGCCACCGGCAGCGGCCACCACGTCGGCAGTGTCGCCGGCGAAGTCGGCCGAACCGTACCGGGCGTCGTAGCCGATCACCACCACCGGGCGCTGATCCGGGCCGAGCGTGTCCCGCAGGTAGCCGACCAGCCCGGCGGCTGCCCGGATCACCACCGCTCGGTTCATCCGGTTCGGACCACCTCCGAGCCGGCCGCGCAGCCCGGCGGTGCCGAAGGTGAGCGGGCCGGAGAACCGGTCGGCCAGGTCGGCCAGCGCTTCCTCGGCGGCAGCGCCGGTGCCGGTCGCCGCATCGAGCAGCGCGGACAGTTCGGCGGCGGTGGCCGGGTCCGGGTCGTCGGCGACCCAGGTACGCACCTGGTCGAGAAGCGTCGGATCGCTCACGAGAGCTCCCGGCGGACGATCTCGGCGAGCAGCGCGGAGATCCGGGGCCCGGCGGCCTTCCCGGCCTCGATCACCTCGGCGTGGGAGAGCGGCTCCGGGGAGATCCCGGCCGCCAGGTTGGTCACCAAGGAGATGCCCAGCACCTCCAGGCCTGCGTGCCGGGCGGCGATCGCCTCCAGCGTGGTGGACATGCCCACCAGGTCCCCGCCCAGACGCTTGATCATCTGCACCTCGGCCGGGGTCTCATAGTGCGGGCCGGGCAGCTGGGTATACACACCGTCGTCCAGGCTCGGGTCCACGTCCCGGGCCAGAGCGCGCAGCCGGGGCGAGTACAGGTCGGTGAGGTCCACGAACGTTGCCCCCTCCAACGGGGACGCGCCGGTCAGGTTCAGGTGGTCGCTGATCAGCACCGGTGTACCGGCCGGCCACTCCGGGCGCAGCCCACCGCAGCCGTTGGTGAGCACCACGGTCGAGGCACCGGCGGCCGCAGCGGTGCGCACCCCGTGCGCGACCGCGCGCACGCCTTTGCCCTCGTAATAGTGCGTCCGGGCGCCGACGATCAGCGCATGGCGAGCTCCGCCGTCGGCCTCGATCCGGATCGAACGCAGCGTGCCCGCGTGCCCCGGAACCCCGGAGGCGCTGAACCCGGGGACATCCTCGGCGGGCAGCTCGGCCACCTGTTCCCCGAGCAGGTCGGCGGCCCCGCCCCAGCCGGAGCCGAGCACCAGGGCGATGTCATGGCGCGGAACCCCGGTGCGTTCGGCGAGGGTGGCAGCGGCTGCGCGCGCGGTATCGAGCGGGTCACGGGCGTCCTCAAGCTGGGTGTTCACCCTTGAAACCTACCTGCGGAGTCTGCAGCGTGTGGCGCGGACCGGCACAATGGCAGCCGTGACCAGCACTCCCAGTACTCCGGTGACCGCAGACCAGCACACCAATGTGGGCCGTTCCAGCACCCGCGAAGGCTCGCAGGTGGTGATCGTCGGGGGAGGGCCGGGTGGCTACGAGGCCGCCCTGGTGGCCGCCCAGCTCGGTGCCGCCGTCACCCTGGTGGAGAGCCAGGGGGTGGGCGGCTCGGCCGTGCTCACCGACGTGGTGCCGTCGAAGACGCTGATCG
Organism: Candidatus Ruania gallistercoris; assembly: GCA_019116305.1. Lineage (GTDB taxonomy): Bacteria > Actinomycetota > Actinomycetes > Actinomycetales > Beutenbergiaceae > Ruania > Ruania gallistercoris. Next base: position 10,023 of record DXBY01000301.1, read on the forward strand.
CCACTGCGGAGTGGATGACCCTCACCGAGAGCGCCGGTGACCTGGGCATCCGCCCGCGCGGAGAGTCCGAGGCCTCCTTCGAGGCCGACTTCGCCACTGTGGACGCCCGGGTGCTGCGCCTGGCCAGCGCGCAGAGCCAGGACATCCGTACCCGGCTGGAGAAGGAAGGCGTGCAAGTGATCGACGGCACTGCCTCGCTGGACGGGCCCGGCCGGGTGGTCGCCGCGACCGAGGAAGGGCCGGTGTCGCTGGACGCCGACGTGGTGCTGCTCGCCACCGGTGCCCGCCCGCGGGTGATCCCCACCGCGGAGCCGGACGGGGAGCGGATCCTCACCTGGACCCAGCTGTACCAGCTCACCGAGGTACCGGAGCGGCTGATCGTGGTCGGCTCCGGGGTGACCGGAGCGGAGTTCGCCGGCGCCTACCGCGCGCTCGGGGCCGAAGTGGTACTGGTCTCCAGCCGGGACCGGGTGCTGCCGGGGGAGGACTCCGACGCCGCGGACCTGATCGAGGCCGTCTTCAAGCGCCGCGGGATGCAGGTGCTCTCCCGCTCCCGGGCCGCCGGTGCGCGGCGCACCGAGCACGGGGTGGAAGTCGAGCTCACTGACGGTCGCGTGGTGACCGGTTCGCACTGCCTGATCGCCGTGGGCGGGGTGCCGAACACTGAGGGGCTCGGCCTGGCCGAGGCCGGTGTGGAGGTCAGCGAGTCCGGGCACATCCACGTGGACCGGGTCTCCCGCAGCACGGTGCGCGGAGTCTACGCGGCCGGAGACTGCACCGGCGTCCTGGCGCTGGCCTCCGTGGCCGCGATGCAGGGCCGGATCGCGATGTGGCACGCCCTCGGGGATGCCGTGTCCCCCCTGGACCTGGGTCAGGTCTCGGCGAACGTGTTCACCGCGCCGGAGATCGCCACTGTGGGTGTCTCGGAGAAGCAGGTCACCTCCGGCGAGGTACGCGGGGAAGTAGTGACGCTGCCGCTCGCGCGGAACCCGCGGGCAAAGATGCTCGGGATCCGCGAAGGATTCCTCAAGCTGATCTCGCACCGGTCCTCCGGGGTGGTGATCGGCGGTGTGGTGGTCGCCCCGAGGGCGAGCGAGCTGATCTTCCCGATCACGTTGGCGATCAGCAACAGGCTCACCGTGGACCAGGTCTCCAACGCCTTCACCATCTACCCCTCCCTGTCCGGGTCTATCGCGGAGGCGAGCCGGCTGCTGCACGATGCGCACAGCTGAGGCGGGCGCTGCAGCACGGGGAATCCGAGGCGCAGGGATGTTCAGGCGGACTTGTCGCGCGTGTAGGTGAGGAGGACGACTCCGCTCGCTGTGACGACGCTGTCAGTCAGGCTGAACCTGGCCAGGTGGCCGCGCTCGTCGAACATGCGCTTCCCGGCTCCGAGGACGATCGGGAAGAGCAGGAGGCGGTACTCGTCGACGAGATTGTGCGCGGCGAGCCCGCGGACCAGGGTCCCGGAGCCGAACATGACCAGGTCACCGGCGGTCCGGTCCTTGAGGTCCGTGATGGCGGAAGCCATCTCGCCTGTGATCACGTGGGAGTTCTGCCACCCGGGGTCGTTCAAGGTCGACGAGACCACGTACTTGGGCATGCGGTTCATGGCGGCGACCGCAGGCTCGGAGTCATCGGCGTCCGACCAGGCAGCAGAGAGAATCTCGTAGGAGCGGCGACCAAGCAGCATGCCGGCTGCACCGACCGTCACGCCTTCCATGAAGTCATTGACGGTGTCATCGCTGCTTGGCGGGACCCACCCGCCGTGTCTGAATCCGCCGTCACGGTCCTCATCGGACGACAGCGGTGACTGGATGACCCCATCGATACTGATGAAGTTCACGACAGAAATCCGAGCACCAGGCATGGGTTGCCCTTCCTGACTGGTCAGAGCGGGCGGTAGCGGGTGAGCACCACGCCGGAGCGGAACGGCCTGGTTTCCAGCAGCTCCAGCCGTGGGAGGACAAACCCGTCGGGGAAGAGCCGGCGACCGCGTCCCTGCACGGCAGGGTAGACGAAGAGGCGGTACTCATCGACCAGACCGGACGGGATGAGGGCGTGCACGAGACTGATGCTGCCGGTGCAGACGATGTCCTGCCCATCGGTCTGCTTCAGTGCCCGCACCTCCTCGACCGGGTCGCCGGTCAGCACCACTGAGCGTTCCCAACCCGGGTCGTCGAGCGTTGAGCTCACCACGTACTTCGTCACCCTGTTCAGGCTCTCGGTGGCACCGGTGCGGTCGTCTGTCCGCTGCGGCCAGTAGCCGCGCATGTCCTCGAAGGTCTGGCGCCCGAACACGATGGCGTCGTTGGTGGCGTCCTGCCGGGCCATCTCCTCGATCAGATCGTCCTGGTCGTTCTCAGCCTCGGGCGAGAACCAGGGATCCAGCATCTCGATCGACCCGTCGAGCGTGACATTCTGGGTCACGATGAATCTGCGCCCGGTCCGCATGTCGTCTCCGTTCGTCCCGACGTCACGATGTTCACGCCGTCCACATCGACGCTAGATTGGTCGCAGATGACCGTCAAGAGCAGGGAGTGCGCATGTCGAAGACGCAGGAGCGGTACCACCACGGTGATCTGCGGACCGCGCTGATCGCTACTGGTCTGGACCTCACCCGCGCCGGTGGTCCGGACGCGCTGCGGCTGCGGGAGGTCACCCGGCTGATCGGCGTCTCACCGAACGCCGCGTATCGACACTTCGCCGATCACCGCGCGCTGCTCGCCGCCGTCGCGGCCGAGATTCAGGACCGGATGGCGCAGCGGATGAGTGCGCACACGGCAACCGCTGAACCAGGGGACGCTGCAGCTCGTGCGATAGGTCGGCTGCGGGGGGTGGGCCTGGGTTACGTGGACTTCGCTCTGGATGAGCCCGGATGGTTCCAGCTCGCGTTCTTCGCCCCCGAAGGCGTCGAACGCCCCGACGGGTTGATGCCGCCGCCACTGAGGCTGCTGCACGAAGCGCTCGACGGCCTGGTCGAGGCGGGTGTGCTTGCGCATCAGCGGCGGGCCGGAGCCGAGTGGTCGTGCTGGGCGACTGTGCATGGGTTCGCCGAACTGGCCAGCCATGGGCCACTGCGCGACCGACCGCGCCAGAAGGTGCGGGGGCTCGCCGAACGTGCCGTGGACGAGATCATCGCCGGTGTCCTCGGCCAGTGACGGGAGTCTTCTGCCGAATGACGTGCCCTTATCGGACGACGTCTCCCACGACCACCTCGGGGCGCACGGTGGAGTAGTTGGCGACATCAGCCCCGATCTCACCCTTCTCGGTGATCGCTGCCCACGCTTCGGCGCTCGACACGAGCGCCCAACCGATCGCCTCGTACGGGCCGCCGGTGATCCTGTCGGCGCCCCAGCCGTGACAGTCGCCGCCGAGCGCAGCAGCGAGCATCGGCATGTGTGTCGACGTGTAGTAGTCCATGTCAAACGTCGACTCGTCGGTCTTCGGATACAGGAACGTCACCCGGATCATTTGCACATCCTCGCACGCGTGGCGCAGGCGCTGCCGCTGAGCGCCGATACCCCCGACCCACTTCCCATACCCTCAGCGTCACCCCGATTCCGCGGGCACTCGAGGGGTTGACCCGCGATTTGGGACGGTGTACCCTTTTCTTGCAATCGGTTGCAACCAGGTGCAACCCGCTCGAGGAGTCGACGATGGAGTCAATCAGAGGCGTCGTACGGGGCGCGGACCGAATGGCGGCCGCTACCCGGCCCCATACGATCCAGGCGCTGCGGGAGTCCGGAGTGAGCCGACGGGGCCTGCTCCAGGTGATCGGGGCGGGCGCCGGCGCCGCTGTCCTCACCGGATGCGGTCCACTCAGTTCCGGTGGTGGGGAGGAAGAGGACGGGGACGGTTCGGGTTCGCAGGCGGCCGAGATCGGCGTCAAACCTGCCGAGGGCACATCGGGTTACGATTTCCTCGTTGCGGTCGGCGACAGCGTTACCGAAGCGAATCCGGAGTTTACCTACACCTATACATTCGTGAACACCAAGGTGCGCCCACAGATCGAGCAGCGTTGGCGCGCCGGGAACCCGCCCGATACCGACTACGAGGTCTTCAACGCACAAGTACCCGCGACCCATGACTTCGTCGAGAACCTGCTCGACCTCACGCCCTATATGGACGAGGAGGTGGACGGCGGCGGCAGTTGGCGGGACAGCTTCGTGGACGGCGCCATTCTGGAGACCGAGCTCGACGGGAAGATCTACGGAGTGGTGACCGATACCAGCCTCGTGGCCCTGTTCTACAACATCCAGATTTTCGACGATCTCGGGCTGACGCCACCTGCGACCTGGGATGAGTTGCTTGAGGTGAGCAGCTCCCTGATCAACGAGGGAATCGATCCGATCGCGGTGACCGGGATGTACGAGCCGTACATGGGAATGTGGCTCGACTACCTGTTTCAGCGGGCGGTGGGCTATGAGGTGGCCAGGGACGCAGCGTTCTCCGGCGACTACGCCGACCCCAGCTACCTCAGCGCAGCGGAGAGATTCCAGGAGTTGCGCGACCAGGGCGCCTTCCTCAACGGCTTCCAAGGTACCGACTTCACCGCAGTGCAGATGGAGTTCTTCCAGGGGAACGCCGCCATGATCCTGATGGGGACCTGGCTCACGGCAGAGATGCAGGACTCGATCCCGGAGGACTTCCAGCTCGGGGTGGCACCGTTCCCGCAGCTCGAGGAGGGCGGCGAGGACAACAGCTTCACCTCCGCCTCGAACATCATGGTGGTGAACAAGGACAGCCAGAGCATCGATGCTGCGATCGCGTACATGCGCAGGCTGACCTCGGTGGAGACCCAGACCGCCCGGGCGGCCGAGCAGAATGCAGTTTCGGCCGTCGAAGGTGTCCCGGGGCCCCCGGGCGTGGAGGGTTTCGAGGAACTCTTCGCCAACGCCGGTGAACTCAACTACCGCTACTTCGGGACCGAGTTCGTCCCGGACCGGCACACTGCGTACTACCGAGAGGTCGCCAGATTCTTCTTCGGGGAGCAGGACGCCGCTCAGTTCATCGATTCCCTCACCGAGGCAATGAGCCAGGACTTCTGACGAGACGGATCGCGTGCCGGAAGGAAAGTCCGGGCGACGAACAACCTGATCAACCCGGCGGTGATCGGAGTAGCTGCTCGCGGCAGCTGCCCCGGCGATGCCGCTGACCGCACCGATGCCGGCAGTGTCGAGCCCCGCGCGGAGCCGGCTGGGAACGAGGACGAGGACGGAGACTGATGACCGAGCAGCACGAGGCCACGGTCCGCGCGGAGGATGCCCTCCAGGCAGCCGCCGTGCGGCCGGAGCCGACGCGTTCGGTGCGGAAGAGCTCGCCGCGCGCGATGAACAACGTCGATCGGCAGCGCCGGCGGCTCGCACTGCCGTTCCTGGCGGTGCCCTGTGTCTTGTTGGGTGCGTTGTTCGTGTTCCCGTTCTTCCAGACGATCTCGATGTCGATGACCGACTGGTTCGGTACCTTCCAGACGACGAACTTCGTCGGGCTGCAGAACTACCAGGACCTGATCGCCGATGAGCTGTTCCGCAGCGCCATCCTGAACACGCTGCTGTACTTCGTGCTCTCGCTCGTGGTGCTCTTCCCGTTGGCGCTGTTCATCGCCTGGGGACTGCTGCGGACGCGGCGCACCCGGTCCTTCTACCAGCTGGCGATCTTCGCTCCCGCAGTGCTGTCCGTCTCTGTGGCCGGTGTGCTCTGGAAGTTCATCTACAACCCGAACTTCGGGATCATCAACACGGTGCTGGAGTCCATCGGGCTGGAGTCGTTGACCCGGCCGTGGTTGGGAGATCCGTCGACGGCGATGGTCGGCATCGTGATCGCGGTGATCTGGCACGGCATCGCGACCTGGATCATCCTCATCCTCGCCGGGTTGGACAGGATCCCGACCGAGCTGAACGAGGCTGCCTCCCTCGACGGCGCCTCGAGCTGGCAGGTGTTCAGTCGGGTGACCATGCCATTGCTCTGGCCGGTGCTCAGCACCCTCCTGGTGCTGTGGTTTATCGAGTCCATGCAGACGTTCGCCTTCATCTACGTCATGACCGACGGCGGCCCCTACGGATCGACGGAGGTGATGGCCACATACATGTACCGGATGGCGTTCGACGGCCGGATGTTCGCCTACGGGTCCGCGATGGCGATTGTGATGACGGCCATCGTGCTCCTGATGAGCCTGATCGGCGCGAAGCTACTGAGGAGTGACCGGTTTGACAGCTAGCCCGATGCGCGGCATGACGCGGAACTTGCGCCGCCACCCGTTCGTGTACCTGGCCCTGACCACGCATGCGCTCTTCAACGTGCTCTGCCTGATCTGGTTGCTCAGCACGTCCCTGAAAGACTCGGCCGAGATCATCGCGTCGAGTCCGTGGGCGCCGCCGGAGGCCGCGCTCACGGAGAACTACGCGCAGGCCTGGACCCTCGGGAACATGGGCACCTACCTGATGAACTCGGTGATCGTCACCACGATCTCCACTGCGGCAGTGCTCATCCTGGGAAGCCTCAGCGGGTACATCTTCGCCCGGGTCGACTTCCTCGGCCGGAACGTGCTCAAGGCGATCTTCATGGCGGCGATGATGATCCCGCCGTTCGCGCTGGTCGTGCCGTTGTTCGATGCCCTCTCCTGGGCGTCATTGCTCAACACGCGTACCGGATTGATCCTGGTCTACGTGGCGATGCAGCTGCCGCTGACGACGTTCATCTTGACCTCCTTCCACCAGACGCTTCCGCTGGAGTTGGAGGAGTCCGCCGCGATCGAAGGTGCGTCGGCGAGCCAGACGTTCCGCAGGATCGTGCTCCCCCTGACCGGACCTGCGCTCACCGCCTGTGGTGTGGTGAACGTGCTCAAGATCTGGAACGAGTTCATCTACGCGCTGACCTTCGTCCAGGACGACTCGACCTATACGCTGGCGGTCGGCATCTTCCGGCTGAGTCAGCTCGCCGACTACTCCTCGAATTGGGCGATTCTGTTCGCCGGGATGGTGATCAGCATCCTGCCCGTCCTGGTGGTGTTCGGCTTCTTCCAGCGCAGGTTCTCCAGCGGTATCGCCCAAGGGGCGCTCAAGTTCTGATCCCACCGGACCGGGTCAGGCGTCAGGTGCCAACTAGCGCACCCACCGGTCGCAGAAGTCCAGCCAGTGCTCCCAGTCGAACCGCTCCACGGAGTGTGCTCCTCGGCGCAGGTGGTAGCCCAGGGGGGCGCGTGCATCTCCACGCGTCCCGCCCGGTTCGGGGAAGCCGCCAGTGGGCCGGGGAAAGCCGTACAGCTCCCAGACCTGCCCGGCCTGCTGCCAGGAGAGGAACTCCCCCTCGGGATCGGCATTGGCGTCCTCGCTCGCGCTGGCCACATAGACCGGCCTCGGTGCGATGCACGCGAGCAGCTGGTGCTGGTCCACTGGCAAGGGCCGACCTGCGAGGACACCGCTGCTGAACGCCCGGGTGAACCAGTAGGGGCGGATCTGTGCCAAGATTTGCGGGGTCTCGCCGACAGGTCGAGACAACGCTGCACCCATACAGCCCGAATCGTTACTGATCGCTGCCGCGAACCGAGGATCGCCGGCCGCCGCCCACAAGGCCGTCTTACCCAGCCGGGAGTGACCGATCACAGTCACCCGGGACGGATCGACCTCCGGGACCATGCCCTGCTCAACGGTGTCCTGGAGACGGGACAGGACCCACGCCCACATCCCGATGGCACCCCACTGCGCCATCGGTCGATCGTCCAGCCCGGTGGCGGCGAGGGTCGGGTGCAGTCCGCGGGCAAAGACCCCCGTGTGGTCGGGGCCGACTTGCAGGTAGCTCATCGTGATCACCGCATAGCCACGGTCTGTAATGAGGTCGAGGGGCCATCGGTGCGCCAGCGAACCCCGGACTGGCGGGATCTCGAACCGCTCCCGGAGGCCGTCGTAGTGGATCTGACCGGTCTCGGTGGGGTGGTCGATCCCGGTGCGTAGCACGGCCTCATCGGTGCTGCAGGTGTGGTTGCCACGGAAGTTGAGTCCCATGTACGCCGGGACTCCCGACGCTTCGCTCGGAAGGAGGACCAGAACGGTGGCGGTCAACGAGCCGTGGGGACCGGAAAAGGTCACCGCGATCTGCCGACGGATCGTGCCATCCCGGTTGCGCCCGTCCTCGAGGATCTGCCAGGAGGGCGTGACTCTACTCTCCGGTACGCGGCCGTAGACCTCGTCTCGGAACAGGTTCAGCACCTGCGACCGGGTACTCCTCTCCCAGGTGTGTCGGCTCTGCGGGTAGACGTGCTGCGGCTCGGCCAGCGCGGTCATGGTGCTCCTCCGGTTGCTTGCCAATCCTCCAGCCTGTCTGACATGCTAGATGCAACCGATTGCAAAGGCAAGATCGGCATACTTCGACCAAGGGTGCAGGTGGAACGATGTCAATCGCGGAGTGGGATCCCGTCGCTGGTGGCGTGCATGCCGGCGCGTCTGCTGCTGCGGCAGGGCGCGCAGCCGGAGAGCGTGCCGCCGAGCTGCTCCGCGATGCGTTGCGCCGCAAAGACCGCGCACGGGTCATCTTCGCCAGTGCACCATCCCAGGACGTGTGCGTCCGGACCCTGACCGCCGCTCCGGACATCGACTGGAGTCGCGTGCAATCGATGCACCTCGACGAGTACCGCGGGATCGAAGAGACCAATCCTGCGGCGTTCGGGCAGTGGCTCGCGGACCGGCTGCCGGAGTCGGCGCACGGCGGTCTGGAGCGGATCAGCCCACACAGTTCCAGTGACGAGGAGAGTAGCCGATACACCGAACTGCTGACCGCGGGCCCGATCGACCTGGTCTGTCTGGGTATCGGCGTCAACGGGCACATCGCCTTCAACGAACCCGGCGACACTGATTTCCGTTCGACCGTCATGATCCGCGAGGTCGCACTCACGCACGCCTCCCGGAAGCAGCAGGTGGACGAGGATCTCTTCCCAGCGCTTGAGCAGGTGCCGACCCACGCACTGTCCTTGACCGTGCCAGCGATCCTGCGTGGCGACTCCCTGGTGGTCACCGTGCTCGGCCGCGCCAAGGCCGCGGCGGCGGCGTCAGCCCTGACCGGCCCGGTCACGCCCGACCTCCCGGCCAGTGCCCTGCGCACCCACCAGGACGTCGCCGTCTTCCTCGACGACCAAGCAGCGGCCGCACTACCCGCGGACTTGCGTACCTCGAGGATCGAGAGTGGCTGAACGGACTGGTCGGCCCGCCCCGCGTACGTACGGCGTCGGCATCGGGACCGATATCCTCGAGTAATGCCCGCGTCAGCCACCCTGCCCGATCCGCGCGAGGTGGATGTCCTCACCCTCACCCAGGCGATCTGCGACCTGCCCAGTGTCAGCGGCGAGGAAACGGTGATCGCCGATGCCGTGCAGGCCCTGCTGCGCACCTGCGACCACCTGCGCGTGGACCGGGATGGGGACACGGTGCTGGCGCGCACCGAGCTCGGCCGGTCGCGCCGGGTGGTGGTCGCGGGGCACCTGGACACCGTGCCGCTGGCCGACAACCTGCCCACCCAGCGCCGCACCGACGGCGGGCGCGAGGTGCTCTGGGGCCGAGGCACCGTGGATATGAAGGGTGGGGTGGCGATGGCGCTGCACACCGCGGTCACGCTGCCCGATCCGGCCGTGGACGTCACCTGGGTGTTCTACGACCACGAGGAGGTGGCCGCCGACCTGAACGGGCTGGGCCGGGTCGCCCGCCACCACCCGGACTGGTTGACGGCGGACTTCGCCGTGCTCGGTGAACCCACCGGGGGAGGGATCGAGGGCGGCTGCAACGGCACGTTGCGGGTGGAGGTGCGCACCACCGGGACCACGGCGCACTCGGCCAGAGCCTGGCGGGGGCACAATGCGATCCACGACGCCGCCGAGGTGCTCACCCGGTTGGCGAGCTACACCCCCGCAGAGGTGGAGGTGGACGGTCTGGTCTACCGGGAGGGGCTGAACGCGGTGGCCATCACCGGCGGCATCGCCACCAACATGATCCCGGACGAATGCGTGGTGACGGTCAACTACCGGTTCGCCCCCTCCCGCACGGTGGCGGGGGCGCTGGGGCATGTCCGCGAGGTCTTCGACGGTTTCGAGGTGGAACTGGCGGATGCCGCGAGCGGTGCGCGCCCCGGACTGGACGATCCGCTGGCCGCCGAGTTCGCCGCTGCGGTCACCGCCGTCACCGGTGGGCGGCCGGGCCCGAAGTACGGCTGGACCGATGTCGCCCGGTTCGCCGAGCTGAGCGTACCGGCGGTGAACTTCGGCCCCGGGGACCCGGGGCTGGCGCATGCCGACGACGAGCATGTCCCCATCGACCAGATCCACTCCTGCACCACGGCCCTGCGGGCCTGGCTGAGCGGACCGACCCCTGTGCGCCCACCGGCGTGAGGAAGGCGAATGCGATGACCGAGAACAGCATCCCGGAGCGGCGCAGCGACTACCTGCGTGGTCCGGTCCGACTGCGCGGGCGACTGATTCCCGAGAAGACCACCGACGAACGGCTGCTCGAACCGGGCCAGGAAGCCGACTGGCTGCACTCCGACCCCTGGCGGGTGCTGCGGATCCAGTCCGAGTTCGTCGAGGGGTTCGGGGCGCTTGCCGAGCTCGGTCCGGCGATCAGTGTGTTCGGGTCCGCACGACTGAAGTCCGGGGAACCGGAGTACGAGCTGGCGGTACAGGTGGCCCGGCACATCGTCGAGCGGGACCACGCCGTGATCACCGGTGGCGGACCGGGCATCATGGAGGCGGCGAACAAGGGGGCCGCCGAGGGTGGCGGGGTCTCCGTCGGCCTGGGCATCGAGCTGCCGTTCGAGCAGGGCATGAACGAGTACGTGGACCTGGGGGTGAACTTCCGCTACTTCTTCGCCCGGAAGACGATGTTCGTGAAGTACGCCCAGGGGTTCATCGTGCTCCCCGGTGGTTTCGGCACCCTGGACGAGCTGTTCGAGGCGCTCACCCTGGTGCAGACCCGGAAGGTGAAGCTGTTCCCGATCGTGCTCATCGGCACCGAGTTCTGGGGCGGGCTGCTGGACTGGTTGCGCACGGTGCTCGCCACCCGGGGCACCATCTCCGCGCACGACCTGGACCTGGTGCACCTGACCGACGACCCGGCCGAGGCCGTGGACGTGGTGATCGAGGCGAACCGTAGCCGCCGACGTGCCGAGATGGCCGCTGCCGCCGATGCCGCCGCCGAGGCTGCCCACGGCGGTCCGGAGTAGACCGGTGGGCTGGGTGACACCGGTGACCTGGATGCTGCTCGCGGCAGCTGTGGTCGTGCTCGTGGTCGCGGCGCTCGTCTCGGCTGGGCGATGGCCGGCCTGGCTGCCCGCACCCAGGTCGCAGCGGCGGTGGAGTGGGCATCCTTTGGAGGCGTCGGGTGCCTCTGGCATAGAATGGGGTCAGCAACGCGTTTCAACCGAACAGATCAGGGAGCACGCCCATGGCCGCCATGAAGCCCAGGACCGGTGACGGACCGCTCGAGGTCACCAAGGAGGGCCGGGGGATCATCATGCGTGTCCCGCTGGAAGGCGGAGGTCGGTTGGTCGTGGAGCTCAAGCCGACCGAGGCGAGTGAGCTGAGCACCGCACTCAACGCCGTCGCCGACTGATCCCGGCGCGACCGGCCTCACATCAGTGCTGAGGTCAGTCGCATCAGGTTGTCCAGCCACTTCTCCCGGCGAGGGCGCTGCAGCCACTCCGGCAGGGTGAGTTCGCGGCTGTTCTGGCGGTAGCCGTCCTGGACGGTGCGCAGGTCGGTGACCAGGTGGTCGCCGACCAGCATCACCATCAGTTCCATGTGCAGGCTCAGCGAGCGGATGTCCATGTTGGACGTGCCGATGATGGCAACATCGTCGTCGATGCTCAGGTGCTTGGCATGCAGCACGGTCGGCGCCCGGTACAGGTAGATGCGCACCCCGGCCCGGAGCAGCTCCTCGTAGTAGGAACGCTGGGCGTGGAAAACCATGAACTGGTCGCTGATCTCGGCCACGAACAGCTCCACCTCCAGTCCGCGCGCCGCCGCTGTGACCATCGCCTTCTGGATGGTCTCGTCCGGGACGAAGTACGGGCTGGTGATGCTGATCCGGCGGCGGGCGTTGTGGATCGCCGCTGCGAACAGCTTGAGGTTGTTGTCGTTGTCGAAGCTGGGGCCGCTGGGCAGCACCTGCGCGTCGAGCAGCGCAGGGGCGGTGGCCGGCACCGCGGAGTAGTCCAACGGCAGCAGCTCATCGGTCTCGGAGTACCAGTCGGTGACGAACACCGCGTCCAGCTCCCGCACGACCGGACCCTGCATCCGCATCATCAGCTCGTGCCAGTGCAGGCCCCGGCGCAGGGCCTTCCGCTTGTGATAATGATCAGCGATCATGTTCATCGACCCGGTGTGGCCAACCACTCCGTCGATGACCACCAGCTTGCGGTGGTTGCGCAGGTCCAGGCGCCGGCCGGAGCGGATCGGGCTCACCGGCAGCATCATCCTCAGCTCCGCACCCATCTCGGTGAGGATGCGTGCCGTGCGCCGGCGGTAGGGGTAGGTGAGTGCGGACAGGTGGTCCACCAGCACCCGCACCGTCACCCCCCGACGACGTGCCCGGGCCAGTGCGTCGAAGAACGGTGCGGTGGTCTCGTCGTGGGTGAGGATGAAGAACTCCACGTGCACGTACTGCTCGGCCCGGTCGATGTCGGCGACCATCGCGGCGATCATCGCCTCGTACTCGCCGATCAGGTCCACCCGGTTGTTCGGCAGCATCGGCAGCGAGCCGAGCGTGCGGTTCAGCTGCACCACTGTGGGCAGCCAGTCCGGCCACGGTGAGCTGTGCGTCAGCCGGTCCAGGTCGCCGGGGGTGCGGGCCAGGATCTGGTCGGTGACGAACTGCTGCTTCTCCCGCCGGTCCCGGGGCAGCTTCGCCGTACCGATGAGCAGATAGGCGGCCACACCCAGCAGCGGAATGAACAGCACCACCAGCAGCCAGGCGACCGCCGAGGACGGCTTCCGGTTCGCCGAGACCGAGGTCGCGGTCACGAAGATCACCACCAGATGGGCGACCAGCAGCGTCACCGACCAGGGAGTCACCTCCGACATCGCAGCCCCCCGCCCGCCGGTCAGCGCAGCACGGCGACCAGCAGCCCGCCCCCTACCGGCAGCAGGGTGGGGATGAGGTCCTCGTTCTCCCGCACGCTGCGGCCGAGCTCCCGCATCGCCACTGTGAGCTCGTCGCGCCGTGCCGGGTCGGCGACCCGGTCGTGCCAGAGCGCGTCGGAGACCGCCAGCACCCCACCGGAGCGCAGCATCCTCACTGCCTGTTCGGCATAGTCCCCGGTCTCGCCCGGCTCCGCATCCAGAAACACCAGGTCATAGGCGGAGTCGGCCAACCGGGGTAGCACGTCCAGCGCGCGACCGGAGATCGTGCGGGTCCGGGTGGAGCGGATCCCGGCCGCCGCGAAGGACTCCTTCGCCACCCGCTGGTGCTCGACCTCCACGTCGATCGTGGTCAGCACGCCATCCTCGGCCATCCCCTCCAGCAGCCAGAGCGCAGACACTCCGGTGCCGGTACCGACCTCGGCCACCGCCCGGGCGTGGCTCGCCGCGGCGAGCATCCGCAGTGCTGCCCCGACGCCCACCGGCACGGCGTCGATGCCGAGCTCCTCGGCGCGCATCCGGGCGGTTCGTGCCGGTTCAGACTCGGTGAGGAACTCTTCGGTGTACGCCCAGCTCAGGGCCTTGTCGGCAACGATGGTGGGCCTCCTGATGGGCTCGTGGACAGCGGTGGGCAGGCGTGCGACAAGCAGACACCTGCTGTGACGTGCTCCGATGCTAGCGCCCAGCCCATTCTGACGCGGCACTGTGCCTCGGCCAACACTCAGGAAGTTCCCAGCCAGGGCCACTACGATAGGAAACCTGATGAGCAGCCCCGCCGTGTTCCCACCGCCTGTCGACCCGCCTGCCGACGAACGTTCGGGCGGGGAGTCGGCAGTGGCCGATGAGGAGTGGGTCGCCCCCAGCTGGGAAGAGATCGTACGGGAGAACACCGACCGGGTGTACCGCCTCGCCTACCGGCTCACCGGGAACCGCGCCGACGCCGAGGACCTCACCCAGGAAGTGTTCGTGCGGGTCTTCCGGTCGCTGCACTCCTACCGGCCGGGGACCTTCGCCGGCTGGCTGCACCGGATCACCACCAACCTGTTCCTGGACGGGCAGCGGCGGAAGAAGCGGATCCGGTTCGATGCGCTCGGGCCAGCGGCGGAACGGATCGCCGCGACCACGGATGCCGGCTCCCCCGAGCGCCGGTACGAGCACCACAACCTCGACCTGGACATCCAGGAGGCACTGGACGGGCTCAAACCCCAGTACCGGGCCGCCGTCGTGCTCTGTGACATCGAAGGGCTCTCCTACGAGGAGATCGCCGAGGTGCTCGGTATCTCGATGGGTACCGTCCGCTCGCGGATCCACCGCGGCCGCGCCCAGCTGCGCAGCACATTGGCGCACCGGTCCCCACGGCTGGTCACGGAGGTTGCCGGGTGAGCCACCTCGGACCACTGGTCTCGACCCTGGTCGACGGTCATCTACCGCCGGCCAAGGCTGAGCGCGCCTACGCGCACCTGGTGCACTGCGGGGGTTGCCGCGCCCAGGTGCAGGCCGAACGGGCACTGCGCGCGGCCGCGGCCCGCTCGGTGGAGGAGGTGCACGCCAGCGATGACCTCACCCGCAAGCTGCTTGCGCTGAACCTGCCCGGGCAGACCCCGGGGCCACGGGCTGCCGGGGCGCAGACCGCCGCCGGGCCTGACCCGGCCCGTGGAGTGCGTGGCACCCGGATCCGGGTGGCCTCCGGGGCGGTCGCCTCGGTGGGGGTGTTCACCGCGGCGCTGTTCGTGCTCGGTGGGCAGCAACGTGAGGTGGACGACTTGACTCCGCTGGTGGCGCCGGAAGAGGCGAGCGACGTGCGCACCGCCGCCGCACCGCATGCGGCGATCAGGTCGGCCGCCGGAGGCAGTGACGGTCTCTCGGCCACTGTCCTGGACTGGATGCACAGCAGCGGCTGGTCGGCGCCCACCGAACTGCCCAGCGGGATGTCCGTGCAGGACGTGATCGTGACCGATGACGCCGAGGCGGGCGGGCAGATCCTGCAGATCGACCTGGCTGGGGCGGACGGTGTGGTGCAGGTGATGGAGGCCCGCGGCGTGCTGGACGGTGCCACCACGGCACCGCTGGAACCGGTGCTGGTCGGTGGGCACGAGGTCTACCAGGTGGCCGACCACTGGTGGATCGCCCAGTGCGGGGACTCGGTGGTGGCCGTCTCCTCAGGTGCGGACCCCACAGCGGCACATCAGCTGCTCGCCCGGATGCCCGCCAGTGCCGAGAACGGTGTGGTGGACCGCCTCGCCCAGGGTGTGCACGTGCTGCTCGGTAGCGGCTGAGCCAGGCAGAGGAGCGGCGCAGTGAGTACCCCGACCGATCCAGGGCACGGGCCTGGACACGGACCGTTTGTTCCGCCGTACCGGCCAGCGGCCACACCGCAGCCGCACCCCCAACCGGCACCGCAGCCAACGCAGGAACCGCCGGTGAACCGGACCACCCCGCCGCGGCGGATCCTGCTCGCCGTCGCCGTCCCGCTGATGGCCCTGTTCCTGGTGCTCGGTCTGCTCCTCGGTCTGCTCCTCGCCCCACCTCTGCTCGGCGAGTCCCGGGGCGGGGAGCTGCCCAGCTCCCAGGTGAGCCCGGGGACCGGCGGTTCGGCCGGTGGCGACCTGGAGGACGGGTCGGTGGCCGCGATCGCCGCAGACGTGCTGCCGAGCACGGTCTACATCGAAGTGGTCAATGTCGCCCAGGGCAGCACCGGGAGCGGGTTCGTGCTCCGCGAGGACGGCTACATCGTCACCAACCAGCACGTGATCGCCCCGGCGCGCAGCGGCGGGGAGATCACCGTGGTGTTCTCCGACGGGAGCGAGGAGGAGGCGGAGATCGTGGGGGCGAGCACCGACTACGATCTCGCTGTGCTGGAGGTGGACCGCGACGACCTGCAGCCGCTGGTGCTCGGCGACTCCGACCGGCTGTTGGTCGGCGAGCCGGTAGTGGCGATCGGCGCACCGCTGGGGCTGGAAGGCACGGTCACCTCCGGCATCGTCAGTGCGCTGAACCGCCCGGTGAGCGTCCCCGGGGAGGAGAGTGCCACCTTCATCAACGCGATCCAGACAGACGCCGCGATCAATCCCGGGAACTCCGGCGGCCCCCTGGTCAACGCCGCCGGGGAGGTGATCGGGGTGAACTCTGCGATCGCGACCACGGCGACCTCCGGTCAGGGAGGCAGCGTGGGACTGGGCTTCGCCATCCCGAGCAGCCAGGTGCGCCGCACCACGGAGCAGCTGATCGAGACCGGGCAGGCCACCTACCCGGTGATCGGTGCACTGCTGAACACCCGGTACCGGGGTGAGGGCGTGCAGGTGGTCACCGCGGAGGATGCTGCCGATGCGCCGCCGATCACCCCCGGAGGTCCGGCCGAGGCGGCCGGGCTCGAAGCCGGAGACGTGATCGTGGCCATCGACGGGGAGCCGGTGACCAGCCCGGACGAGCTGATCGTGCGCATCCGCGCCCGTGCCCCCGGTGACGAGATCACCCTCACCGTGCGCGAGGACGACGCGGACACCGACCTGCAGGTCACCCTGGGAGAGACCGAGAGCCAGTGACGGTCCGGGGCACGCCCCCGCTCACATTAGGCTGTGGCGCATGGCGTTGAACGGTGGCGAGATCATCATCTTGCTGGTGCTGGTCGCCATCATCGTCGGGCCCCAGCGCCTCCCGCAGTATGCCGAACAGCTCGCGCGGCTGGTACGCACGCTGCGCGACATGGCGCGCGGGGCCACCCAGTCGATCAAGGAGGAGCTTGGCCCCGAGGCCGCCGACCTCGACTTCACCAAGCTGGACCCGCGGCAGTACGATCCGCGCCGGATCGTGCGGGACGCGCTGGCGGAGGATCTCACCTCCACCGGGTCCTCGAGCTCGAGGAAGACGCGGTCGACCTCCTCGGGCTCAGCCAGCGGCTCATCCCGTTCTGCTGCGACCAGCACGGCAGCGGCGGCGGGTACTGCAGCGGCGGCCGGGACGGCAGTTGCCGGCGCCGCGACAACCGACAGCCCGCCGCCGGAGGACACGGTGGTGGACCCGCTCGCCGATGGCGCTCCGTTCGACGACGAGGCGACTTAACCCACCGGGGAGATCGCCAGCTTCCGGCCGGCCAGGCCCCGGGAGCGGTGCCCGAGCGTGCCGGCCACGGAGCGCAGCACCTCGGCAGCTTCGGAGGTGGAGTCCGTGTCGACCAGGGGGTGACCGGAGTCCGAGCCCTCGCGCAGGGCCACCTCCAGCGGCACCTGCCCGAGCAGGGGTACCTCGGTGCCCAGGGCTTCGGTGAGCTGGTCGGCGACCCGCTGCCCACCGCCGGAGCCGAACAGCTCCAGCCGGGACCCGTCCGGCTGGGTCAGCCAGGACATGTTCTCGATCACCCCGGCCACTCGCTGGTTCGTGGCCTTGGCCATCGAGCCGGCCCGTTCGGCTACCTCGGCGGCGGCCAGCTGCGGGGTGGTGACCACCAGCAGCTCCGCGTTCGGCAGCAGCTGGGCCACCGAGATCGCGATGTCCCCGGTGCCGGGCGGCAGGTCCAGCAGCAGCACGTCCAGGTCGCCCCAGAACACGTCCGCGAGAAACTGCTGCAACGCCCGGTGCAGCATCGGCCCCCGCCAGACCACGGCGCGGCCGGGATCGGTGAACATCCCGATCGAGATCACCTTCACGTCCCCGGCCACCGGCGGCAGGATCATGTCGTCGACCTTGGTGGGCGGTAGCTCCACGCCGAGCATCCGGGGCAGGGAGAAGCCGTACACGTCCGCATCCACCACGCCGACCTTGAGACCGTCCGCGGCCATCGCCGCGGCCAGGTTCGCCGTCACGCTGGACTTGCCCACCCCGCCCTTGCCGGAGGCGACGGCGAACACCCGGGTGAGGTTGTCCGGCTGGGAGAACGGGATCACCGGTTCGGCGATGCCGCCGCGGAGCTTGGTGCGCAGCGCCGTGCGTTCGTCGTCGGTCATCACGGTCATCGAGACCTTGGCGCGAGCCACCTCCTCCAGGGCTTCGACGGCGTTGGTCACGTCCCGCGTGATGGTGTCCTTCAGCGGGCAGCCGGCTGTGGTCAGCGCCACGGTCACGGTCACCACGGCGCCGTCCGGGGTCTGCTCGGCCTCCACCCCGCGGACCATGTCCAGGTCGGTGATCGGCCGCCTGATCTCCGGGTCGAGCACTGTGGTCAGTGCTTCGTGCACACGGTCGGTCAACTCAGCCATACCTCGAGTCTAAGCCGGGTGCCGGACTCAGGGAGCGGCGCGGCTTGTGGGATCGCCCACCTACCGTTCGTCGGCGACCGGGGCGGGCTCGTCCTCAGGATCGTCCTGCAGCTCCTCGAGCAGGGAGCGCAGCTCGCTGCGGACGAAGTCGCGGGTCGCCACCTCGCTGATCGCCAGCCGGAGCGCCGCTACCTCCCGGGCCAGGTACTCGGTGTCGGCGAGGTTGCGTTCGGACCGCTGCCGGTCCTGCTCGGCAGCCACCCGGTCCCGGTCGGCCTGGCGGTCCTGGGCGAGCAGGATCAACGGTGCCGAGTAGGACGCCTGCAGGGAGAGCATCAGGGTGAGCAGGGTGAAGTTCAGCGCCCGCGGGTCGAACTGCGCCGCGTCCGGGGCGAGCGTGTTCCAGCCGAGCCAGGCCGCGCAGAACACGGTCATGTAGAGCAGGAACCGCGGGGTGCCGAGGAACCGGGCGATGCCTTCGGCGATCTTGCCGAAGGCATCCTTGTTCCGGGGCCGCTTCGGCAGCCAGCGGCGTCGGCTGCGCTGGGGGGTGTCGAGCCGGTCAGACACGCTGTGCTCCCATCGCCTGGTCGGTGACCTCGTCGTCCGCCTCACGCCAGTCCTCGGGCAGCAGGTGGTCGAGGACGTCGTCCGCACTCACCGCACCGAGCAGGCGGCGCTCGCTGTCGGTCACCGGGAGCGCGGTCAAGTTGTAGGTGGCCAGCAGGCGGGTGACCTTGCCGAGCACATCGTGCGGGTCCAGCGGCTCCAGGTCGGTGTCGAGCAGGGTGCCGATCGCCTCGTGCGGGGGTTCGCGCAGCATCCGTTGCAGGTGCACCACCCCGAGCAGCCGCCCGGTCGGTGTCTCCAGCGGGGGGCGGACCACGAACACCATGGCCGAGAGCGCCGGGGTGACGTCCTGGCGGCGGGCGTGCGCCAGTGCGGTGGCCACTGTGGCCTCGGGAGGCAGGATGATCGGTTCGGTGGTCATCAGTCCGCCGGCGGTGTGCTCGTCGTAGACCAGCAGCCGGCGCACGTCCTCGGCCTCCTCCGGTTCCATCAGTGCGAGCAGCTCGCTGGCCTGCTGGGTAGAAAGCTCAGCGACCAGGTCGGCGGCGTCGTCGGGCTGCATCTCGTCCAGCACCTGGGCAGCTCGCTGCGTGCTCAGTGCGGAGACGATCATCACCCGGTCCTCCTCACCGAGCTCCTCGAGCACATCCGCCAGCCGCTCGTCCCGTAGGGCGGCAGCCACCTCCACCCGGCGCTGCGGGGGAAGGTCGTGCAGCACATCGGCCAGGTCGGCCGGCTTCAGGTCGGCCATCGTGGCCAGCAGCGCGGTGGCGCCCTGTTGTTCGGTGGTCGGCGCCAGCCCGAGTGCCTGGTCCACCTCGATGGTCAGTCGTTCACCCCGGCGGAGCAGCCCGGAGCGGCCGGTGCTGCGGCGCACGTACAGCCGGGTGACCAACCAGTCCCGGTTCCGCTGCTGCTCCAGTGCGACGTCCTGGATGGTCACTGTGCCGGAACCGTCCCGGAGCCGGATCTCCCGGTCCAGCAACTCGCCGAGCACCAGGGTCTCGGCGGCTCGTTGGGAGAACCGGCGGATGTTCATCAGCCCGGTGGTGATCACCGCACCGGAGTCGATCCCGGTGACTCGGGACAACGGCAGGAACACTCGCCGTCGTCCCGGGACCTCCACCACCAGACCCACCGCTCGCGGCGGCTGGCGCACCCGGAGCAGCACGACGACGTCATGCACCCGCCCCACCCGGTCACCGAGCGGGTCGAAGACTCCGGTGCCAGCCAGGCGCGCCACGTAGATTCGGCCGGTCGCGGTATTCACGCGGTCAGCCTATGTCAGCACTCCCGCTCGCACCTGGGCAGCGGCGACACCCCGGCTGAGGTGTCTCGGATGACACCGGGTCGCCGGTGGGGGACAATGGCGCTATGTCAGCCATGCGTCCGACCGATCCCCGAGGCAGCCTCCAGCCGCGCGGCGACGAGATCGCCTCCTACACCAGCTACCTGGAAGCCCAGCGGGCCGTGGACTTCCTGGCGGACAAGGAGTTCGAGGTCAACGCCGTGACGATCGTGGGCACCGACCTGAAGATGGTCGAGCGGATCACTGGCCGACGCACCTACCCGAGCGTGGCGCTGCGCGGTGCCGCCTCCGGTGCGTACTTTGGGTTCTTCATCGGTCTGTTGCTGTTCCTGATGGGCGGCGGGCTGCTCGAGGTTCTGCTCCCGGCGGTGCTGATCGGTGCTGGGGCGGGGATGCTGTTCGCGGTGATCGCGTACGCCTTCACCGGGGGGAAGCGGGACTTCACCTCCACCTCGCAGGTGGTGGCTGGGGCGTTCTCCGTGCTCTGTCTGGCGGAGAAGGCCGAGGAAGCGCGCCGGCTGCTCACCGAGCTGCCGGGCAGTGAACAGTCCGCCGACTCCACCGGCGGCTTCGGGGGCTGACCGGCGTCGCCCGGCCGGCGTCAGCCCGTCCGCTCAGCCACGGCGAAACCTTGTTCGTCGAGCACCTGGGTGAACTCCGCCGCCGGGAACTTCTCCTCGGCGTAGGCCACCACATCCTCGGGCGGATCGTCGCCGTAGACCCCGGAGTTCCGGTTCACCACCACGAAATCCGGCACCGGGTTGCCCTCGTTGCCCACCCAGTACACCTGCGCCCGCGGCGCGAGGTACGCCAGCAGGGTGATGTCAGTGGCGACCACGGCATCATCGGGAACCATCGCCAACGCAGCGCGAGCTCCGCCGTCGTGCACCGACGGCGCATAGGTGCGGGGCTCGACCAGGTCCGCCAACGGGAAGTTCGTGCTCACAGCCAGGCTGATCGCCAGCAGCCCGGCGGTTACCCAGCGGGCCCAGCGGCGCAGCGCCGGCAGCAGCCGCAGGGTGTCCACTGCGGCCAGGAACACCACCGGCATCAGCACGGCCGAGTAGTGCCAGTGCAGGTCCCAGTGGAACGGCACATCCGAGGACAGTCGCCAGGCGAAGGTGGGCAGCGTGAGCAGCGCGATCGGGCTGCGTAGCGCCAGGAAGCCGGTGATCGCGAACACTGCCAGCACCAGGAGCGCCTTCTCCCCGGCGCCGGCGAGCAGGACGTTCACCGCCCCGCCGGGGTCCGTGGTGAGCAGGGAGAGGATGGAGTCGTCGGCGTAGTCCCACACCCCGTCGGGGTTCAACGCGGGCAGGATCAGCCGGGTGGTGATCAGGAACGCGGCCACCCCGCCGACGATCAGGCCCGCGCCAAGCCGCCGGCTGCCGCGAATCACCAGGACCAGCCCGACCGCTGCCACCGTGATCCCCAGATCCTCCTTCACCAGCACCAGCGGCGCCGCCCAGAGCGCGGCAGCCCGGTGGTCCCGGCGTACCAGCGCCGCACAGCAGGCCGCCAGCAGTGGCACCGCCAGCGCGATCTCGTGGAACTGGGACGCCACCGCCGACTGCAGTCCCCAGGACAGCCCGTAAGCGAGACCGAGCAGAATACCGGCCACAGTGCCCAGGTGCCGGGCGGCGCAGGCGGTGACGATCACGCCGCTGACCCCGATCAGCACGTTCTGCATCACCAGCAGGGTCAAGCCGGAGGGAAAGAGCGCGTATACCGGGGCGAGCAGCACCAGCAGCGGGTGGAAGTGGTCGCCGAGGATCATGAAGCCCTCGCCCTTGATGCTCACCACCGGCGCGTTCAGCTCGGCGTACTGGCGCAGCACCTGGGTGAAGATTCCCAGATCCCAGGACGGCACCTCGAACCGGGCCCACTGCCGCACCGAGAACACCGTGTAGACGGCGGTGGTCACCAGCCCCACCACAGCGGCCGCGACCAGGCGGGACCGGCCGGTGCCGGCGGGGCGGGCGGTGGCCGGTGCGTCGGTGGAGGTCACCGCAACGAGGCCAGCCACGCCTCCACGTCCTCCGCCCGGCGCGGCAGGGCGGCGGACAGGTTCTCCACCCCGGTCTCGGTGACTAGGACGTCGTCCTCGATCCGTACTCCGATACCGCGGTACTCGGCCGGCACGGCCAGATCATCGGCCTTGAAGTACAGGCCGGGCTCGATGGTGAACACCATGCCCGGCACCAGCTCGGCATCCAGGTACATCTCGCGGCGTGCCTGGGCACAGTCGTGCACGTCCAGACCGAGATGATGGCTGGTGCCGTGCGGCATCCACCGGCGGTGCTGCTGACCCTCCGCAGAGATCGCCTCCTCGACGCTGACCGGCAGCAGCCTCCAGGAGTGCAGCCGCTCGGCCAGCACCCGCAGCGCCGTGGTGTGGATGTCCCGGAACTTCACGCCCGGGCGGGCGAACGCGAACGCTGCATCGGCCGCGTCCAGCACCGCGGTGTAGATCCGCCGCTGCACCTCGGTGAAGGTGCCATCGACCGGCAGGGTGCGGGTGACATCGGCGGTGTACAGCGAGTCCACCTCGACCCCGGCGTCCACCAGCACGAGTTCCCCGGGCCGGACCGTGCCGTTGTTGCGGATCCAGTGCAGGGTGGTGGCGTGGTTCCCGGCGGCGGCGATGGTGTCGTAGCCGATGCCGTTGCCCTCTTCCCGGGCGCGGGCCCCGAAGGCGCCTTCGATCACCCGCTCCCCGCGGGGATGACCGGTGGCCCGGTCCAGCTCAGCGGCGATGTCTGCGAAGCCGGCGATGGTCACCGCCACCGCCTGGCGCAGCTGCTCGACCTCCCAGTCGTCCTTGACCAGGCGCAGCTCGGAGAGTGCCTCGGCCAGCGCCGCGTCCGCCTCCTCGTCGGCCTCGCCTCGGATCTCCTG
>DXBY01000302.1 GCA_019116305.1 Candidatus Ruania gallistercoris
GCACATCGGCGCTGGTCGCGGTCGGACCGTAGGAGGTGTAGAGGCGGATCTGCTCCTCGGGTATGCCCACCCGGCGTAGCCCGCGCACATGCTGGCCGGTCATGGCCAGGAAAAGGTCATACCGCTCGGCGTCCTCGACGCGAACCTGTCGGGCGGTGTGATGTGGCACCGGGTAGCCGCGCTCGCGCAGCTCTCGCTGGGCGCGCGGATCGATCGGGTTTCCGTGCTCCTCGTCGCTGATCCCGGCCGAGTCCACCCGGATCCGCTGGGACAGGCCGGCATCGTCGAACCGCTCGGCCAGCACCACCTCAGCCATCGGAGAGCGGCAGATGTTGCCGGTGCACACCACCAGCACGCGGTACTCGGGGTCGGGTAGCACGCTCATCCGGTCATCTCCATCGTCAGTTCGTCCTCACCCACCTCAGTACAGGTCACCTGCAGGTCGGCGACACTCATGCTCTCACCTGCAGTGCAGGTGGCCTCCTCGTTGTCGATGCTGAACGTGGCCGTTCCCTCGTCGACGCCGTCCAGGGCCACCGTCGTCTCCCCCGAGCCGCCGAGGTTGTCGAGGTCAGTGCTGGCACCGGCACCCTTGAGGGTCACAGTGCACGAACCGTTGGAGCAGCTGTAGCTGGTGCTGGTGCAGCCGGTCAGGCCGACGAGGACGAAAGCGGTGGCAGCAACGGCGGTCAGGGCGGTACGAACAGTGAATCGGGACATGGTCCCAGGGTGGCACGCCCTGGTGCCGACTGGTGCTGGCCCGCACGGGCAGGACTACCCGGGCAGAACTGCCCAAGGTGAGCTCAGCGGAACCGTTCGCTGCGCTCGACCACCCGAGTTCCGCCGTCGGGCGTGGGCTGCTGCACGAGGCGGCCGCCGATAACCACGTGCTCAGTGCGGGCACCGATCTCCAACGGGTCCGCGTCCCAGACCACCACGTCCCCGTCCCGGCCGACCTCCAGGGCACCCACCCGGTCGGCCAGGCCGAGGATCTCTGCTGGGTTGGTGGTGAGCGCCTGCAGCGCCACCTCCCGCGGCAAGCCCTCCTTGACCGCAAGCGTGGCCTGGTGCACCAGGAAGTTGATCGGCACCACCGGGTGGTCGGTGGTGATCGCCACCTGCACCCCGGCGGCGGCGATCGCGGCGATATTGCCGATCGCCCGGTCCCGCAGCTCCACCTTGGCCCGGGAGGTGAACATCGGGCCGAAGATCACCGGAATGTTCTTCTCCGCGAGCACATCGGCGATCTTGTGCCCCTCGGTGCCGTGGTTGATCACCAGCCGGTAGCCGAACTCCTCGGCGATCCGGATGGCGGTGGCCATGTCGTCGTGCCGGTGGCAGTGCTGGTCCCAGGCGAGCTCGCCGGCGAGTACGGCGGCGAGGGTCTCGTGGGTGAGGTTGCGGGCGAATGGCTCCCCCTTGTTCTCCGCGTGGTCGCGTGCGGCGACATAGTTCTGCGCGGCCACGAACGCCTCCCGGAGCACCGCCGCCACTCCGAGGCGGGTGGACGGGGTCTCCTTCTTCTCCCCGTAGACCCGCTTCGGGTTCTCTCCCAACGCGGACTTCACCGAGACATCGGCACTGATGAGCTGCTCATCGACGGTCCGCCCGCCCCAGGTCTTGATCGCGACGGTGCGGCCACCGATCGGGTTTCCCGAGCCCGGTTTGACCACGGCGGTGGTGACCCCACCGGCGAGTGCGTCCCGGAAGCCGACCTCCTCGATGTCGATGCCGTCCAGTGCGCGGAACCGGGCCCCATTGGGGTCGGTCATCTCGTTCGTGTCGTCCCCGGACCAACCCTCACCGTCCTCAGCGACACCGAGGTGGGCGTGCGACTCCACGAACCCGGGCAGCACCCACTTCCCAGTGGCGTCGATCGTCTCGGCACCGTCGGGGACCGTGGTGTCCGGGCCGCCGACGGTGCTGATCACCCCGTCGGTGATCACCACGGTTCCGCCGGGGATCTCGGGTGCGTGCACCGGGACCACGTGGCCGCCGGTGATGGCGAGGATGCGTGTGTCAGTCATGGGGCCAGTCTGCTACAGGGCGCAATCCACCCTCGCCCGGCGGCCCCACGCCCCGCCGGCACTGGGGCCGGGGCCATACGTGCCACGGTCGGGCGATACCGCAGAGCACTCCTCAGCGCAGAAAGTATCGCTTGATTCGATTCAGCGGGCTCGTGGGTGGGTAGGCGGACGGATAGTCAGCCGACGCCGATGCTCAGGTGGCGCACGCCGTCCCACCGGGCCGGGTCAGTCAGGTGGCGCCCGTCCACCAGCACCTGGATCCCGGGCAGGTCCGTGGGGCCGAGGTCGGCATACTCCCGGTGGTCGGCCTGCAGGATGGCCGCATCGGCCGGCTCACCCAGGTGGTAGGCGTCCAACCCGTGCGCGGCGAGCTCGGCATCGGTGAACATCGGGTCGTGCACCAGAGCCCGGGCACCGGCCTCGGTCAGCGCGGCCACGGTAGGGAACACCCCGGAGAACGCGGTCTCCTTCACTCCGCCACGGTAGGAGGCGCCGAGCACCACCACCGTCTTCCCGGCAAGCTGACCGAGGGCACCGGTGAGCAGGCCCACGGTGTAGGCCGGCATGGCCATGTTCGCCTCCCGGGCGGTGCGCACCACGCTCGCCTCCGGATCGGTCCACAGATACAGGCGCGGGTAGACCGGGATGCAGTGCCCACCCACAGCGATCCCCGGCCGGTGGATGTGCGAGTAGGGCTGGGAGTTCGACGCCGCGATCACCTCGTGCACATCGATCCCGTGGGCGGCGGCGAAGGTGCCGAACTGGTTCGCCAGGGCGATGTTCACGTCCCGGTAGGTGGTCTCGGCCAGCTTGGCCATCTCTGCGGCCTCCGCAGTGCCCAGGTCCCAGACCCCGTTCGCCCGGTCCAGGTCGGGGCGGTCGTCGAAGGTGAGGACCTCGCTGTAGAACGCCTCTGCCTTCCGGGCGCCCGCCGCGCTGAGGCCACCGATGAGCTTCGGATAGCGGCGCAGGTCCGCGAACACCCGCCCGGTGAGCACCCGCTCCGGAGAGAACACCAGGTGGAAGTCCTCCCCCTCGGTCAGCCCGGAGATCTCCTCGATCATCGGCTTCCACCGGTTCCGGGTGGTACCCACCGGCAGCGTGGTCTC
>DXBY01000303.1 GCA_019116305.1 Candidatus Ruania gallistercoris
AGGGTGGTGATGTCCAGGTCGAACGCCGCCGCATCCGCGGCCTCGGTGTCCGTGGGGTCCATCGCGAACAGCCGCTCGCGCAGCACCCGGAACTCCAGGGCATCGAAGACCTGGTGCACCCGTTCGCGCTCGTACGGCCGCCGGGCCAGGTCCTCCAGCGTGACCGGGAGCTCCATATCGTCCACCAGCCGGTTCAGCTGGCGGTTCAGCAGCACCTGGTCCAGGTGCTCGCGCAGGGATGCACCGGCTTTCCCGGTGATCGAGGGTGCCTGCGCGACGATGCCCTCCAACCCGCCGTGGGCGTGGATCCACTTGGCGGCGGTCTTCGGACCCACCCCGGGTACCCCGGGCAGGTTGTCGCTGCTCTCCCCCACCAGGGCGGCCAGGTCGCTGTACTGCTCCGGCCCGACCCCGTACTTGTCGGTAACCGCCTCCGGGGTCATCCGGCTGAGCTCGGAGACGCCTTTGCGCGGGTAGAGCACGGTCACGGCGTCGTCGACCAGCTGGAAGGTGTCCCGGTCACCGGAGCAGACCAGCACGTCGAACCCGTCGGTGCGCGCGGTGGCGGCCAGGGTGGCGAGGATGTCGTCCGCCTCGAACCCCTCCTTGCCCAGCGTGCTCACGCCGAGCGCCGCCAGCACCTCTTCGATCAGCGGGATCTGCCCCCGGAACTCCTCCGGGGTCTCGTCCCGGGTGCCCTTGTAGTCGGCGTAGGTCTCCTTCCGGAAGGTCTGGCTGGACACGTCGAAGGCCACTGCCACGTGCGTGGGGTCCTCGTCGCGGAGCAGGTTGATCAGCATCGAGGTGAACCCGTACACCGCGTTGGTGGTCTGCCCGGTGGTGGTGGAGAAGTTCTCCGCAGGCAGGGCGAAGAACGCCCGGTAGGCCATCGAATGGCCGTCGATGATCAGGAGCCGGGGTCGCGCTGTGTCGGTCACAGGTGACAGCCTAGGCGCCATGACCGACATTCCCGAGCCAGATGTGGCCCTCCCGTTCCCGCCCGAGATGATGCGCGGCACGCTCGCCGACCGGATGGGGATCGAGATCACCGAGGTCTCCGCCGAGCGGACCGTGGGCCGGATGCCGGTGGCCGGCAACACTCAACCGGTCGGGCTGCTGCACGGTGGCGCCTCGGCAGCCCTGGCCGAGACACTTGCCTCGATCGCAGCCAGTGCGCACGCCGGCGAGGGCAGGTACGCCGTCGGAATGGACCTGAACGCCACTCACCACCGGTCGGTCCGCCAGGGCTGGGTGACCGGGACCGCCACGGCGTTGCACCGGGGCCGGCGAACGGCTGCCTACGAGATCGTGGTGGAGGACGAGTCCGGTCGCCGGGTGTGCACGTCCCGGCTGACCTGCATGCTGGTGGACTCCCGCTGAGTCACCCGATCGGCGAGCTGGCTCAGGTCCACACCGCCCGGTGGCGTCTCCGGGAGCCCGCGGCTGCGCCGGCGGCGGGCGATCAGCTCGTCGAGGGCGCGGGGGCGGCGTTCGCGGACCCCTGGGGTCTCCAGCCGGCGCAGCAGGGAGGCGGTCTCGGCGACCCGACGGGACCCGGCCGGGGAGAAGCCCAGACCGGAGAGGAACCGCTGTTCGCTGCGCGCACCGGTGAGCGGCATCGTCACCACCCGTTCGGCGTTCTGCCGGGCGGCGGCGAGAGCCACCTCGTGCACCATCACCCGGCCGGCACCGCGGCGGCGTCCGTTCTGCAGCACGTACAACGCTTCGAGCTGGACGTAGCTGACGTCGGAGAACAGGTTCGGCGGCACCACCTGGGCGAGCGCGAACCCGATCACCCGGTCCTCGCTCTGGGCGATCACCAGCGTGCTGCCGGGCATGCCGTACCAGGTACGCAGCTGCTCGGCGAGGGTGTCGGTGGAGGGAGCGACGAACTGCGGTCCGAGCGGTGAGTCCGCCCGTGCCGCCCGGATCACCGGGACTACGGCGCCCAGGTCGTCCTCGGTGGCGGGGCGCGCCGTCACTGCACTACGTACCGCAGGCACGACGCACCTCCTCGGAATCGATCCTGCCCACCATACGCCCGCTGTCCAGCCCGGGGACCTGCGGTCCCGCTACTTGGACCCGACCTGGTCGATCACGGCGTCAGCCACTTCACGCATGGTCAGCCGCCGGTCCATCGAGGTCTTCTGGATCCACCGGAACGCCTCCGGCTCAGTGAGGCCCATCTTCGTCATCAGCAGCCCCTTGGCCCGGTCCACTCGCTTCCGGGTCTCGAACCGGTCGGCTAGATCGGCCACCTCGGACTCCAGCGCGGCGATCTCGGTGTGCCGGGAGAGCGCGATCTCCAGAGCCGGCAACAGGTCCGCCGGGGTGAACGGCTTGACCACGTAGGCCATCGCACCAGCATCCCGGGCGCGCTCGACCAGCTCGGTCTGGGAGAACGCCGTGAGCAGCACCACCGGGGCGATGCGCTCCTTGGTGATACGCTCGGCGGCGGAGATCCCGTCCAGCACGGGCATCTTCACGTCCATCACCACGATGTCCGGTTCGAGCTCGGTGGCCATCTTGACCGCGGTCTCGCCGTCACCGGCCTCACCGACCACCTCGTAGCCGGCCTCGGCGAGGGTTTCGACCACGTCGAGCCGGATCAGCGCCTCGTCCTCGGCCACCACCACCCGGCGGGTGCGGCCCGGCTTCGCCTTGGCCGGTTCCTGCGCGGTCGGCATCTGCAGGTCCAGCAGGCTCGCGTCAGCGTTGTTCGTCTCCGGTGCGTCGCCGGTGTTCTCGTCCGTGGTCACGATGTCTGATCCTAATCCCCTGGGCGCCACCGTGGGGCATGGCCGACGGCGGAACTCACGAATGTGCCTAGTGTCACCACCTGCTGGTGGTCGCAGCAGACGCCAAGTGTCCGCCTGCTGTGCCCCGCCCCGGACTCGAACCGGGACGCCCGAGGGCAGCCGGTTTTGAGCCGACCGCGTCTGCCAATTCCGCCAGCGGGGCGCGCCGCCGGAACCGAGGCCACGGCAGCGGCTCCATCCTAACGTGAGTGTGCGGTGTGCTAGCTGCGCACCCTCGGCAACCGGTTGCGAGGCGCTCGTGCCCCCCTTAGGGTTGCAACCGCTCGTCAGTCCGTGAGTCCGGGTCCGGGCCCTGAATTCCGAGCACCTCGGCAGTCATCGGTTGCTCGTGGATTCCGTGAAGAAGGGGAGTCTATGCAGCAACCGACCGAATCGAGCGCGAAGAAGAGGTCGTGGTGGCAACGCTATCTCGCCTTTCCGCTGATCTGGAAGTTTGGCATCGCGCTGGTCCTCGGACTGCTGGCGGGCCTGGTCGTGGGCCCACAGATCGCGGTGGTGCAGCCGTTGGGCGACCTGTTCCTGCGCCTGTTGCAGATGCTGGTGATCCCGCTGGTGCTGCTGACCCTGGTCTCCGGGGCAGCCTCGGTGTCCCCAGCGAGCCTGGGCCGTATCGGCGGCAAGGTGTTCGGCTACTACATGGTGACCTCGGTCATCGCGCTCGTCCTGGGGATCGGACTGGCGCTGGTGTTCCGGCCGGGCCTCGGACTGGACATGCCGGGCGAGGGCGAGGAACCCGAAGAGGCACCCTCCTTGGTCGAGACCTTCCTGAACATCATCCCGGAGAACATCTTCCAGTCGCTGGCCGAGGGCAACGTGCTGGCAGTGATCTTCGTCGCCGTGATCGCGGGTCTCGCGCTCGGGTCGATGCTGTACAGCGAGAACGACCGGATGCGGACGCTGGCCGAGCCCGTGAAGCACCTCTCGGACGCGGGCTGCGAGATCATGTTCAAGATCGTGCGCGGTGTGCTGGAGTACGGCCCGATCGGCGTGTTCGCCCTGATTGCGGCTGTGGTCGGCGAGACCGGTACCGACTCGTTGCTGCCGATGCTCGAGCTGACCGGCACCGTCTATCTGGGCATCGCGTTGATGATCGGCGTCTACGCGCTGCTGCTGCTGGCGTTCGGGACCAACCTTCGCCAGTTCTTCGGCGCGGCGAAGGACCCGATGCTGACCGCGTACGTGACCCGCTCCTCCAGCGGCACGCTGCCAGTGACGATGCGTGCCGCGCAGAAGCTCGGGATCCGGGAGGGTACCTACGGTTTCAGTCTGCCGCTGGGCGCTACGATCAACATGGACGGCACTGCCCTGTACGTGGGTGTCTCCACCCTGTTCGTGGCCAACGTCTCTGGGGTCGACCTCACCGTTGTGCAACTCCTCGAGGTGGTCGCGGTGGGTGTCCTCGCCTCGATCGGCACCGCCGGTGTCCCCGGTGCCGGGCTCATCATGCTTTCCCTGGCGATCTCCCAAGCCGGCCTGCCCTTCGCAGCAGTGGCACTGGTGGCCGGTGTCGACGCGCTGCTCGACATGGCGCGCACCATGTGCAACGTGACCGGCGACCTGGTCTGCACCCGCATCGTCGCCAAGAGCGAGGGGCAGATCGACGATCCCCGCGCGGAGGAACGACGGAGCTCGACCGCCTAGGACGGCCGGGGCTCGGTCGCCGACAGAGTGAAGGAGAACAGCGATGAACCATAGCAATCCCGTGGATGAGGACCCTTCGCCCGCAGACCCCATGGCGCCGACTCCGCGCTCGCGGCGCACAGTGCTGTCCGCAGGTCTCGCGGCGGGTGCCGCAGTCGCCGGCGGGTGGACGCTGGGCTCGACTCCCCGTGCCCACGCGGACAACGCCAGGGGCGAGGAACGCGTCCGAGCACGAGAGCTGGGGATCGAACCCGGCAGCTTCCCGACCGGAACGAACAACGCGATCACCGACGTCGAGGGGGTTCTCGTCGGCCAGACGACCCGGAACGAGGGCGAGGACATCCGCACCGGGGTGACCGTGATCATGCCGCACCCGGGAAACGTGTTCCAGGACAAGGTCGCCGGGGGTGTGCACGTGGGCAACGCTTTCGGCAAGCTCGCCGGCTCCACCCAGGTCCAAGAGCTCGGCACCATCGAGACGCCGATCGTCCTGACGAACACGCTCAGCGTCGGACGTGCGCTCGACGCGACGGTCGGCTGGACCTTGGCCCAGGCCGGCAACGAGGACGTGACCTCGGTCAATGCGCTGGTCGGAGAGACCAATGACAGCGGTCTGAACGATATCCGCGGCCGGCACGTCACCGATGACGACGTTCTCGGTGCGATCGAGGGCGCCGCACCCGGTCCGGTCGAGGAGGGCTCGGTCGGTGCCGGCACCGGCACGGTCGCCTTCGGTTGGAAAGGCGGTATCGGTACCTCGTCCCGCACGCTCCCTGAGGACGGCGGCTACACCCTCGGCGTGCTGGTGCAGTCGAACTACGGCGGATCGCTGACCGTCGCCGGTGTACCGGTCGGCGAGGAGCTCGCCGACACGGCAGCGGACCGGTCGGCAGGCGACGGTTCGTGCATGATGGTGGTGGCGACCGACGCTCCGCTGACCGCGCGCGACCTCGAACGGCTGGCCGCTCGCGCCATGTTCGGTCTGGGCCGGACGGGTTCGCACTACACCAACGGCAGCGGTGACTTCGCGATCGCCTTCTCCACCGCACCGCAGGTCCGGGTCCCGTATGGGGACAACTCCCTGCAGGAACGTCAGGTGCTGCCGGCCTCAGCGATGTCGCCGCTGTTCCAGGCTGCCCTGTACGCCACCGAAGAGGCGGTCTACAACTCCTTGTTCATGGCCACCACGACCAGCGGCAACGGTCAGACCGTCGAGGCGATCCCGATCAGCGCGGTGCGGCGGCTGCTGCGTAGGTACGGGCGCTGACATCCGCGCCCGCCCGCGTTCCAGGGCGTCAGTAGGTCACCGGGTCCCGCTGGATCGGGCAGGTCATGCAGTGGCCGCCACCGCGGCCCCGGCTGAGCTCTCCGCCGCGGATCTCCAGCACCTCGATACCGGCGGCCCGCAGTGCCGCGTTCGTGGCGGTGTTCCGGTCATAGGTCATCACCACTCCGGGTTCCAGGGCGATCGCGTTGTTGCCGCTGTCCCACTGCTGGCGTTCGGAGTCGTAGTCGTCCCCGCCGGTGGCGATCGTGCGCAGTTCGTTCAGCCCCAGTGCCCGGGCCACCTCGGCCACGAACGTGCCTCGACCGGCGTCCCGGACCTCCACCCCGGGCGGTTTGTCGCTCGGGAACAGGTTGATGGTGTGGATGGCGTCCACGATCGCCGGGTAGAGGGTGACCGCGTCCCGGTCCGCGAATGTGAACACGGTGTCCAGGTGCATCGCCGCGCGCAGCTGCGGCATCCCGGCCACCACCACCTGCTCGGCGGCGCCGGCGTCGAACAGTGCCTGGGCCACCTGGGTGATCGCCTGCCGGGAGGTCCGCTCCCCCATCCCGATCAGCACGACGCCGTTGCCCACCGGCATCACGTCGCCGCCTTCCAGCGTGGCCTGGCCCCAGTCCTGCTCGGGGTCGCCCCACCAGATCCGTGCCTCGGCAAAGCGCGGGTGGAACGTGTAGATCGCCTTCATCAGCAGCGTCTCGTCCCGCCGCGCCGGCCAGTACAACGGGTTCAGGGTCAGCCCGGAGTACAGCCAGCTGGTGGTGTCCCGGGTGTAGAGCATGTTCGGCAACGGTGGCAGCAGGTACTCCCGGGCACCGGCGGACTCCCGAGCCAGGGCCAGGTAGGCCGGGCGGAACTCGCCCGGTAGGTCGGCGGTGGCCAGACCACCGACGAGCACCTCCGCCAACCGGGCCGGGCCGAGTGTGGCCAGGAACGCCGTCGTGGCTTCCATCAGGCCGAGGCCCACCTTGTTCGCGGTGACCTTACGGTCCAGTACCCACTCTCGTGCACCCGGTACCGCCAACGTCTCGGTGAGCAGGTCGGCCAGCTCGAGCACCTCCACCCCGCGGGCGCGCATCGTGGCGACGAAGTCGGCGTGGTCGCGCTGCGCGCTGGCCACCCAGAGCACCTCGTCGAAGAGCAGGTCGGCAGCGGTGGAGGGGGTGAGCCGGCGGTGTGCCAGACCGGGCGCGCAGACGATCACGCTGCGCAACCGACCCACCTCAGAGTGCACGCCCAGCACCATCAGCCCACGCTCACGCTCTCCACCAACGGCTGGCAGGCGGGTTCGATCACCTCGCGGGCGGACTCATCGGTCCACTGGCAGTAGGCGTGCAGCAGCTGGGTCTCGGAGAACAGCCAGTACCCCAGATAGCTGTACTCGCTCAGCCCGATGCGCTGGGTGATCGCGGGCATCCCCGCCACCTCGGTCATCTCCGCCTCGTCCAGCGGTTCGGCGCCGATCTGGTCCCGGTACCGGCCCAGCTGCTCCTCCACCGCTTCGAGCGGAACCCGGCCGCAGGCGTCGGCCAGGCCCTCCCAGTCCAGACCGGTGTAGACCACCACGTTCAGCACGTTCAGGCTCGGCAGCTCGGGATCGGTGGGCACGGCGTACCAGGTGGTCGCGATCTCCTCCACCGGGTTGTCCTCGACGTAGGAGAAGCTTTCCTCGAACCCCTCCGGCATCGACCAGGTGGCCGTGCCCAGGTCCACATCGGCGAGCTGCAGCTCATCGTCGGCGGGCCGGTCCTGGCCGCACTCCAGCAGCTGCGGCGGGATGGTCCGGTCTCCGGATGCCTCCGGGGAGTCGGCGTCTCCACTGGTCGCGGACGCAGTACTCGTGGATTCCTCCGTACCTCCGCCGAGCAGACCACAGCCGGACAGTGCGAGCGCGGCTGCCCCGGCCAGCACCGACATACCGGCACGCCGCGAGCGCCCGCCCCCTGCGCGTGCGGTCATCACCTGAGCCTCCTCACTGCCTCGTCCTGCGTCATGGTAGGTCATCGCCTCCTCAGCCGACCTGCACCGTACCGACCAGCTCGGCGCAGGCGGACTCGATCTCGGCGCGCACACTCTCCTGGGTCCACTGGCAGCCGATGAACAGCAGCTCGGTCTGGGAGAACAGCCAGTAGCCGCGGAAGTCGTAGCTCTCGATGCTCATCGCCTGGGTGACCGCCGGCAGGCCGCCCACCTCGGTCAGCTCGGCGTCGTCGAGTGTGCCGGCACTGAGCAGCTGCTGGTACTCGGCCACGCGTTCCAGCATCGCCGAGAGCGGGACCCGGTCGCACTCCTCGGCGAGCTGACCCCAGTCCAGTCCGGTGTAGCCGAGCAGCCCGACCAGGTCGAGCGTGTCGTACCCGGCCGCCTCGGGGACGTAGGTGTGCAGGAAGGACAGCTCCTCGTAGTCGAGGTCGTCGTAGTAGCCGTCCGCCGAGTAGTAGCCCTGCGGGGTGGCCCAGCTGGCATCGGAGGCGACCCGGGCGTCGGTGAGCTCCACCTGCTCACCGTCCGCGTCGCCCTCGGCGTCGTCCTCGCCGGGTTTGGCGTTCGGGTCCCCGCACTCCAGCAGCTGCGGTGGGATGGTCCTCTCCTCCGGCGGCACTGTGGCCGGGGTGGTCGACGAGTCGTCGGTCGGCCCGTCCGTGGGCGACTCGGAGCCGATCAGGGAGCAGCCGCTCAGTCCGATCAGGACGGCGGTCGCGGCAGCCAGCGCCGTCACACCTCTGCTCTGCACCCGGTCTCCCTCCTGCTCCGGTTCGACCGCCTTGGCCGGCGGTTGCCTGCAACCTACCG
>DXBY01000304.1 GCA_019116305.1 Candidatus Ruania gallistercoris
GCCGGTGCCGAGTTCATTGCTGCCAACGGGGCCGCGAACGCGGCGCTGATCACCGCCTTCGACGGCTCGACCGAGGACACCGCCTACTGGCTCAGCCAGTACCAGCACTTTGCTGACCCGACCAGCAGGAACCACGGCCATGTCTCCAAAGCGGCACACCTCGCCGAGGCGATCCTCGCCCTGGACGCACTCGATGCGGAGGCCACCGAGTGGCACCTGGAGGCTGCCGGCGATGTGGCCACCGACCTCGAGCTCTGGCCGTGCAACCTCTACGTGCGCACCCAGCAGGCTCTGCACTTCGGTGACCCGGGCGGCATGCTCAGCCGGTTGGACCGGGCGCGGGCCACCCACCCGGCCCACGCCGGTGCAGACGGCGCCGGCGGGCGACTGTTGGCCCGGATGGAAGTCGACCTCCTCCTGGCGCTCGGTGAGGTGAACCGCGCCAGGGTGCGCCTCGGAGAGGCCACCCCACCCTGGTTGGCGACCTCCCGCGCTCGGCTGCACCTGATCACCGGGGACCCCGAACGTGCCCGCTACTGGGCGTCAGCGACGGTATGGGCTCCGGCAGTGACCGCGCGCGACCGTCTGGACCGGCTGATGATCCAGGCCGTGGCAGTCGAGCAGCAGGGACAGACTGAGCGGGCCGACCGGGTCTTCCGCCAGGCAGTGGCGCTAGCGGCGCAGATCGGCACTTTGCGCGGCTATCCGCTGGTGCCCCGCAGTGTGGGGGAGTCCCTGCTTCATCGCTCGCCGGGCGCGCTCGGGGATACCGACCTCGAGCGTCTTCGTACCGCTCGGCAGACCTACCCCACCGAGGCGCCGCTGGTCGCCCTGTCCGCACGGGAGCACGTCGTGCTGCAACAGTTGACCCGGTTCGACAACGTGCGCCGGATCGCCCAGGCGCTGACCGTCTCACCGAACACGGTGAAGAAGCAGATGGTGGCCGTCTACGCCAAGCTCGGTGTGCACGACCGCGAGTCCGCCCTGCTGGAGGCGCACCGGCTCGGGCTGTTGCCGAGCTAACCGGCCGCTTCGGTGTCCTTCGCGGCCTTCTTGCCCACTGCGCGCATCCGCAGCCCCAGGATCACCAGGCTGATGCCGGCCACGATCGCGTACCAGCCGACGAACAGCACGAACGTCGTCAGCGCCAGACCGGGCGAGGCGACGATCAGGATGCCGAACAGCAGGGTGGCGACGGCCAGGGCCAGGCCCCAGCCCCAGCCGGGCTGCCCGCGGCCGCGCAGTGCTCCGAAGGCGATGGTGATCCCGCCGATGATGGCCCAGATCCCCGCGATCAGCACCAGCGTGCCGGCTGCCTGCAGCGGCTGGATCACCAGGAACAGGCCGGCGAGCACGCCCACCACACCGAAGGCGATCTCCCAGCCGGCGCCCGCGCTGCCCCGGCGGCGGACGCCGTCAACCACGGCCAGCACCCCGTCGATGATCCAGAACACACCCAGCCAGATCACCCCGACCAGGAGGGCGCTCACCGGCCAGACGAGCACCAGGATGCCGAAGACCACGGCGATGATGCCGCGCAGCAGCGAGTACCACCACAGCTCACGACCGAGACGGCGGAGCAGATCGTTGTCCGGCAAGCGTGTCATCGTTGTCTCCCTGCGCGGGTCGCGGAGCCTCTCGCCGGCCCCTCCCTGTCCTTATTCAACTGTGCGGCGGAGGGCGCAGCAAGAAGTCGCCGTGCCTGGGCGCGCCGTCGCTCAGCCCGGCACGGGGTTTCTCAGGGCCCGCGCCGAGGGGTGGATGTGGTGTCTCAGATAGGCAGCTCTACCCATGGACACCCGCCCGTTGGCGCGTCGTTCTGGGGTAAAGTCGGTGTCATGTCCCAGCGATTCAATGCCCCTCCGGGTTGGCAGGTGCCCGAAGGTTTCGTCCCGCCGACCGGCTGGCAGCCGGATCCGTCCTGGCCGCCGGCCCCCGCCGGCTGGAACTTCTGGGTCGACGATGCTGCTCCCGGCAACGGCCCGCCCGCCGCGCCGGCCGCCGGCTATGGTCCGGCAGCGCCGAGCGGCTACGGCGACGGTGCCTCGCACGCACCCGGCTCGGCGAACTCCGCGCTGGCCGTGACCCGCGTGAAGAATGCGCGGAAGTCGGTCCTGATCGGTATCGGGGTGTTCGTGGTTGGCCTGATCATCAATGTCGTCAGCTTGGCCAATCCTGGAAATGACGGCCGCAGCACCTTGTGGTGGGGAATCCTTCTGATCGGGATCGTCATCGCCATCCGCGGCATCGTGGACTACTCCAAGGCGAAGAAGGCGCTCGGGGAGATCGCGACCAGCGGCATGGCCAACGCGTACGGCAACAGCCCGGCGGGCGCTCCGATGCCGCAGGCCGGCCACGACCCGCAGCAGCAGATGCCCACACCCGGCCAGCCGCAGCAGAGCGGGCAGCGTGACGACGACGGCCAGCGTCCGATGGGTGACGTCTACCGCTGACCGCGCTCTGCCGTAGAAGCTTGTCGCTGAGCACGGGCAAGCGCTAGCCTCCTGCCCGGAGGTCAGAGGCAATGCTGCGTCACACTCGATCGTTGCCCATCGCGCTGCTGGCGGTGGGCCTGCTCGTCATCGGACTGGTCGCCGCGGTGCCCGGGGGATCGCCTGCGCAGGCCCATCCTCGAGGTGCCGAGGTGGTCGCCACCACCCAGGTCGCTGACCGCCAGGTCGACCTAACGGTCCGTTCCGAGGCTCTCGGTGGGCGGGAGGTGAACGTCCGCCTGCTCACTCCAGACGGCTGGGACCCGGATGACCGGAGCCAGCACTGGCCGACCCTGTGGTTGCTGCACGGCTGCTGCGGCGACTACACCTCGTGGACCGAGCTGACCGATGTGGCCGAGATCCCCGCACTGCGCGACGTGCTGGTGGTGATGCCGGAGGCCGGCTGGAACGGCTGGTACTCCGACTGGTGGAACCAGGGGGATGGCACAGGTGACGACTGGGAGACGTTCCACACCGAGGAGCTGCGGCATCTGCTGGACCGTGGCTACGGCGCATCCGCCCATCGCGCGGTGGCCGGGCTGTCGATGGGCGGTCAGGGCGCCCTGATGTACGCGGCCCGCCACCCCGGGATGTTCGCGGCGGCGGCGTCCTACTCCGGATCGGTGCACCCGCTGGACACCCAGGAGTCGGTCGACCGGCTGATGGGCTTCTTCGCCCACGACGGTAACGACCCGACCAACGTGTGGGGCGACCCGGTGGCGCAGCGGGGGATCTGGCAGGCGCACGACCCCTACTACCTGGCCCAGCACCTGAAGCGGATCCCGGTCTACCTCTCCAGCGGTAACGGGCACGCCGGACCGTTCGACCCGCCCGATGGCTACAGCGCGCTGGAAGCCGACTTCTACCACCAGAACCTCGCCCTCGCGGGGCGGATGCAGGCGCTCGGCGCGACCCGGCTGGAGACAAACTTCTACGGGCCGGGCACCCACGGGTGGGACTACTGGGAACGCGAGCTGCACGCCTCCCTACCGATGCTGCTGGCCGCGGTGGGGCAGTAAGCCCGACGCGGCCGCGCCGTCAGCGGAAGACCACGGTCCGGTGCCCGTCCAGCAGGATCCGGTGCTCGGCATGCCAGCGCACCGCGCGGGCCAGCACCCGGCGCTCCACGTCCTGGCCCATCGCTACCAGCTCGGTGACGTCGTCGGCGTGGCTGACCCGCTCCACGTCCTGCTCGATGATCGGCCCCTCGTCCAGTGATGCGGTGGCATAGTGCGCGGTCGCCCCGATCAGCTTCACCCCGCGGTCGTGCGCCTGTGCATACGGGCGAGCGCCCTTGAAGCTGGGCAGGAAGGAGTGGTGGATGTTGATCACCCGCCCGGCAAGGGCTTCGCACACCTCGTCGGAGAGGATTTGCATGTACCGGGCGAGCACCACCAGCTCCACGTCCAGCTCGTCCACGAGGGCCAGCAGCCGCGCCTCCGCCTCGGCCTTGGTGTCCTTGGTGACCGGTACGTGGTGGAAGTCCACCCCGTAGAACTGGGCGATCGGCTCCAGCACAGTGTGGTTGCTCACCACCGCGGCGATGTCGATCGGCAGTCGCTGCGACCGCTGCCGGAAGAGCAGGTCGCCCAGGCAGTGCTCGGTGGTGGAGGCCAGCACCAGCGTGCGCATCGGTCGCCCGGCCGCGTCCACGTGCCAGGTCATGTCGAACTCGCGGGCCACCGGCTCCAACGCTTGGCGCAGCGTGTCCTCAGTGGCGCGGGCCTGCACCTGCACCCGCATGAAGAACAGCCCCGTGCCCGGGTCCCCGAACTGCTGGGACTCGGTGATGTTGCCGCCGGTGGCAGCGATCGCACCGGCCACGGCGTGCACGATCCCAGGGCGGTCCGGACAGGAGAGGGTGAGCACCCAGTGCGGGGCGTCAGCGAGTTCGTTCGTCACACGGGTGAGAGTAGTTCCTCGCTGCGGGCTCCTCGACCTCGGCGCGTTTGGTGTGCACGGCGGGAGCCGAGGATGGGAAGATGGAGCCATGGATGAGCTGAGGATCGACGTCGTCGACGCTGAGCAGGCGGGCGAGCTGCTGACCGTGCGCCGGGCCGCGTTCGTGACCGAGGCGCAGCTGTACGGCGACCCGAACATCCCCGCGCTCACCCAGACCCTGCCCGAGCTCGTCGAGGACCTCGCCCGCCCGGACGTGGTGACCATCGGAGGCTGGCTCGGTGGCCGGCTGGCCGGCTCCATCCGGGTCGGGCTGGAGGAGAACCGCGCGCTGCTCGGCCGGCTCGCGGTGGTCCCGGACCTGCAGGGCCAGGGCATCGGCACCAAGCTGATCATGGCGGTGCTGCAGTACCTACCGGAGCAGACCGAGGAGGTCTGGGTGTTCACCGGGCAGGACTCCAAGCAGAACCTCTCCCTGTACGCCAAGACCGGGTTCGAGCACCAGTACGACCAGAACGCCGGCGACCTCACCTACGCCTACCTGCGCAAGATCCTCGGCGGGATGGCCGGCGGTGAGACGTCGCCGGAGGAGCCACAGGCCGACGACGGCGCCACGGCGTAGTTCCGGGTGCGCCTCAGAGCAGTGGCAGTCCGTCGAGCAGGCCGCGCACCTGCAGCACCTGCCGCGGAATGTACTCGGCGACGGTGACGCCGACGACGTCCGAGGCCGCGCCCAGGTCCGCGATCAGGCGACGAACCTCGTCGATACGCAGACCACCCGGTTCCGCACCCAGGCCGAGGACCACCTCATTGCTGTCGACGACGTCCACATCGAGATGGATCGCCACGCGGGAGCACCCGGTGCCGGCGAGCCAGTGCAGCAACGGAGCGCTCGAGGTGCGCAGCGCCGCAGGTGAGAACGCCTCGATCCCCCACGCGGCGACGTTCGGGTACGCGTCCTCGGTCCAGGCGTGCAGGCCCGCCAGCGCCACCCGCCGAGGATCCACGGTCGCGGGCAGGAGCTGCAGGACGTCGGGGTCGCCGTTGCCGACCAGGGTGGAGACCGCCATCGCGTGGTGGCCGTTGTAGTGGGTGGTCGGGGTGTCGGTATCCGGATGGGCGTCGATCCACACCACGGCGAGGTCGTCGCCGTAGCGAGCCTCGAGCGAGGCGAACGGTGCGATGCTGGTCGAGCACTCACCGCCGAGTGTGACGATGCGCGCCGGTGCGCGCTCGGCGATGATCGCCAGGGCAGCGGAGAGCTGCCGCAGGACGGCGTCCTTCGCCTCGACGCCGTCTCGTACCTCGGTTCCGGTGTCGGACAGGTCGACCGGAACGGTGGCGGTCGGCCCCTCGTGGTCCGGCAGGACCGCCGACAGCACGGAGGTGCCGACCGCATAGCCGCGTCGAGCGGTCTCGGCCGCGACCTCCGGGAGCAGGAGGGCGGCGTTCTGTGCCGTGGCACCCTGCCACTGGGGCCAGAGAAGTCGAAGAGTCGAGGAAGTCATCGGGTCTCCGTTCATCACCAGCCTCGGTTCGGTGACCATAAGCACACCGCCGACGACGGCGCCAGCAGCCGATCGAGTTCCGGCGCCCTGGCCACGGCGCACCTGGGTCTTGCTAGGCTGATCCCATCGCGACTGGCGCAGGTGGATCACCACCGGGGAGCGATGCAGGTCCCGTACCTCGAGGTCGCCCGCCTGGGCCACGAGGATCACCCGATGATGCATCGCCCAGTGGAGGATCCATGAACCAGCCGACCACCGACGTCACCGGCGACCACGCCCTGATCGACGTCGACCCCGAGATCGCCGCCGTGCTCGAGGGTGAACTCACCCGCCAGCGGGACACCCTGGAGATGATCGCCAGCGAGAACTTCGTGCCCCGCGCCGTGCTGCAGGCCGCCGGCTCGGTGCTCACGAACAAGTACGCCGAGGGCTACCCGGGCAAGCGCTACTACGGTGGCTGCGAGCAGGTGGACATCGCCGAGAACCTCGCCATCGACCGCGCCAAGTCGCTGTTCGGCGCGGACTACGCGAACGTGCAGCCACACTCCGGCGCCACCGCCAACGCCGCCGTCCTGCACGCCCTGGCCACTCCCGGAGACACCATCCTCGGCCTGCAGCTCGCCCACGGCGGGCACCTCACCCACGGGATGAAGATCAACTTCTCCGGCAAGCTGTACAACGTCGCCGCCTACGGGGTGGACGAGACCACCCACCGGATCGACATGGACGCGGTGCGTGCCGCTGCGTTGGAGCACCGTCCCAAGGTGATCATCGCCGGCTGGTCCGCCTACCCGCGCCAGCTCGACTTCGCCGCGTTCCGAGAGATCGCCGACGAGGTCGGGGCCTACCTGTGGACCGATATGGCGCACTTCGCCGGCCTGGTGGCGGCCGGGCTGCACCCGAACCCGGTGCCGGACTCCGATGTGGTCTCCACCACGGTGCACAAGACCCTCGGCGGCCCCCGCTCCGGCCTGCTGCTCTCCCGCGACGCGGAGGCGTTCGGGCGCAAGCTGAACTCCGCCGTCTTCCCGGGCCAGCAGGGCGGCCCGCTGATGCACGTGGTCGCCGCCAAAGCGGTTGCCCTGAAGATCGCGGCCGGTGAGGAGTTCGCGGACCGGCAGCGGCGAACGCTGGAGGGCGCGCAGATCATCGCCGAGCGACTCACCGGCGCCGACACCCGCGAGGCGGGCGTGTCCGTGCTCACCGGTGGTACCGATGTGCACCTGACCCTGGTGGACCTGCGGCACTCCAGCCTGGACGGGCAGCAGGCCGAGGACCTGCTGCATGCGGCCGGGATCACGGTGAACCGCAACGCCGTCCCGTTCGACCCGCGCCCGCCGCGGGTCACCTCCGGGCTGCGGATCGGCACCCCGGCACTGGCCACCCGCGGCTTCGGCGCCACCGAGTTCGCCGAGGTGGCCGACATCATCGCCGGGGTGCTCGCCGCCGGCGCCGGCGCGGATGTGGAGGCCGCCCGAGCCCGGGTGCAGGCGCTCACCGAGGCTTTCCCGCTCTACCCGGGCCTGCAGCAGTGACCGCCCGGATGCTGCCGGGCAAGCCGGTGGCCGAGGCCGTGCTGGCAGACCTGGCGCCCCGGATCGAGGCCCTGGTGGCAGCCGGACACACCCCGGGCCTGGGCACCATCCTGGTGGGAGACGACTCCGCCAGTGCCGGCTACATCCGGATGAAGCAGGAGAAGGCAGCCGAGCTCGGCCTCACCTCCCCGCACATCCACCTCGGCCAGGATGCGACCCAGGCCGACGTGCTCGCCGCCGTCGCGGAGATGAATGAGGCGCGAGATGTGGACGCCGTGCTGATCCAGCACCCCACTCCGCCGCAGATCGACTTCGACGCCGCCCTGCTCGCCCTCGACCCGGACAAGGACGTGGACGGGCTGCACCCGGTGAACATGGGCCGCCTCGCCCTGGGAATGCCCGGCCCGGTGCCGTGTACCCCGGCCGGGATCGAGGCGCTGTTGGCGCACTACGAGATCCCGATCGCCGGGCGCGAGGTGTGCATCCTCGGCCGGGGCACCACCCTCGGGCGTCCACTGGCGCTGCTGCTGTCCCAGAAGCGACCGACGGCGAACGCGGCCGTGACCGTGGTGCACACGGGGGTACCGGACTGGGCGGACTACACCCGCCGCGCCGAGGTGGTGATTGCCGCCGCCGGGGTGCCCGGCATCCTGCAACCGGAGCACCTCACTCCGGGGGTGACCGTGATCGGCGGGGGAGTGCGCTACGAAGGCCGCAAGCTGCTCCCGGACGTGGACGAGTCCTGCGAGCAGGTGGCTGGGGCGATCACCCCGCGCATCGGCGGCGTCGGCCCGACCACGATCGCGATGCTGTTCCGAAACGCGGTCGAGGCCGCCGAGCGCCGCCACACCGCCTGATCCACTGAATCCATTCACTCGTTACCGCCCGCGCAGATTCGTGCTCCGGGGTGCCGAGTCCCTGCAGCAAGTAACGAGGGGGTGGAGTGGCGGCGCGCACAGGGCTCAGCCGAGGAACCGGATCAGCAGGCGGCGCAGGTCCGCCAGCTCGGTGTCGCTGAGGTCGTGGCCCACCAGGGAATCGATCGCATCGCGCACGTTCAGCTCCGCCAGGGCGTGCTGCCCGGCCGGGGTGATCTGCACGGTGTGCCGGCGGCGGTCCTGGGGGTGCCGGCTGCGCACCACGTAGCCGAGGCGCTCCAAGGACGCCACCATCCGGCTGATGGCCTGTTCGGTCACGTCCAGGTGCGCGGCGATCGCTCGCTGTGACCGCTCCCCGCCCACCAGTACCGCCAGCACGGGTACCGACGCGTGGCTCAGCGACCAGCGGGACAGGTAGTCGTCCCAGGCACGCTCCACCCGCCGCGCCGCAGCGGACAGCAGCCGTCCCGTGGGCCACCCGTCGGGTGCCTCGCCCACCCCGGGGCCCTCGACAGGGGAGGGCGTCCCAGCCGCTGAAGCACCGCCGTCGGGCGAAGAATCTGCACGCACAGCGCACATCGTGACACGATTCACGCCCGGACGGCGCAGCAGAACACCGTCCCGAGTTGCGTCCGGGCAGGGCCCGAGCAGAAAATACTCAACGTGCTGAGTAAACACGTGGCCGCCCGTGGCCGCACCGTTCCGCGCGCGATCCTGGTGGCCCTCGCCCTCGTTGCCTGGCTCGCGATCGGCGGCTTCGGCGGCATTGCTCAGGGCCAGCTCTCCCAGGTGCAGGAGAACGACCAGGCGGCGTTCCTGCCGGAGAGCGCAGAGTCCACCCAGGCGAGCGAGATCATCGCCGAGTTCTCCGTCGATGATGCGCTGCCGGCCCTGCTGGTGATCGAACCGGCCGACGGCGGTGAGGTCACCCAGGAGCAGATCGCT
Source organism: Candidatus Ruania gallistercoris (assembly GCA_019116305.1). Lineage (GTDB taxonomy): Bacteria > Actinomycetota > Actinomycetes > Actinomycetales > Beutenbergiaceae > Ruania > Ruania gallistercoris. The sequence continues at coordinate 9,258 of DXBY01000304.1, forward strand.
GCGGTCTCGCAGTGGGCCGAGGCGGTCCCCGACCTCGAGCTGCCCGACGGCTCCACCATCGCCGAGGTGCTGAGCAGCGACCAGGTACCGGTCGTCCCCAGCGAGGACGGCCAAGCCCTGCTCGTGCCGGTCTCCTTGGCCGCGGACCAGGCGAACGTCCAGATCGGCGAGGACCGCGCCGCGATCGTGGTGGTGGAGACGTTGCGCGAGGAGTCGGCACAGTCGCTCGCCGATGCCGGCCTGACCGGCTGGGTGACCGGTCCGGCCGCCGGGGTGGCCGACCTGGTCTCCGCGTTCGCCGGGATCGACGGCATCCTGCTCGGCGTAGCGCTGCTGGTGGTGCTGATCATCCTGGCCGTGGTGTACCGCTCCCCGATCCTGCCGATCGCGGTGATCGCCACCGCCCTGTTCGCGCTCTGCCTGGCCGCGCTGGTGATCGTGCCGCTGGCCGAGTCCGGCAGCCTGCTGCTGAACGGGCAGAGCCAGGGGATCTTGTCCATCCTGGTGATCGGCGCGGCCACCGACTACTCGTTGTTGCTGGTGGCCCGCTACCGGGAGGAGCTGGCGCGGCACGAGCACCCGGCGGCGGCCATGCGCGTGGCCTGGCGGGCCACGCTGGAGCCGATCGCGGCCAGTGCCGGGACGGTGATCGTCGGACTGCTCTGCCTGCTGCTGTCCGATCTGCGCTCCAACTCCAGCCTCGGGCCGGTGGCCGCGATCGGGATCGTCTCGGCCGTGGCCGGGGCGCTGACCTTCCTGCCCGCCGTGCTGCTGGTGGCCGGCAGCAAGGCCCGGGTGATGTTCTGGCCGAGCCGTCCCCAGTACACCGGCACGGAGCCCGCGCACCTGGCCGAGCCTGCGCGGCGCGGACTGTGGCAGCGGGTCGCCGACCTGGTGAGCCGACGGGCCCGGCTGGTCTGGGTCACCACCGCGATCGTGCTGGCCGTGGTCGCCGGGTTCGCCACCACGCTGCAGGCCAGCGGCACCGGGGACAACGACGTGTTCCTGGGCGAGGTGGAGTCTGTGGACGGTGAGGCGGTGCTGGCCGAGCACTTCGACGTCGGCACCGTGGAACCGGTGGAGATCGTCACCAGCGCCGATGCTGGCGAGGATGTGCTGGCAGTGGCCGAGGATGTCGCCGGGGTGGAGTCGGCGTCCTTCGTCACCGATGAGCAGGACCAGGTGCGCGAGATCGACTCCCGGGTCCTGGTGGAGGTGGTCACCGAGGAGTCTGCGGAGAGCCAGGAGGTGCTGACCACGGTCACCGACCTGCGGACCGCGGTCCACCAGGTCGATTCCGAGGCACTGGTTGGCGGGACCGCCGCGGAACGGCTGGACACCCAGGAGACTGCCGCCCGGGACCTGCAGGTGATCGTGCCGGTGGTGCTGATCGTGATCGCGCTCATGCTGATGCTGCTGTTGCGCGCGATCGTGGCACCGCTGGTGCTGCTGGCGGCGAACGTGCTCTCCTTCGCCACCGCGATGGGCCTGAGTGCGCTGATGTTCAACCACGTGTTCGACTTCCCCGGAGCGGACGCGACCGTGCCGCTGTACGGCTTCGTGTTCCTGGTGGCCCTGGGCATCGACTACTCGATCTTCCTGATGACCCGGGTCCGGGAGGAGTCCCTGCAGCAGGGCACCCGCGCCGGCGTCAACCGCGGGCTGGCCGCCACCGGTGGGGTGATCACCTCGGCCGGTCTCGTGCTCGCGGCCACGTTCTCCGCGCTCTGGGTGATCCCGCTGCTGTTCCTTGCGCAGCTGGCGTTCATCGTGGCCGCCGGGGTGCTGATCGACACCTTCATCGTGCGCAGCCTGCTCGTGCCCGGGCTGGTGCACGACATCGGCCGGCGCAGCTGGTGGCCCTGGGCGAAGCGGATCCCGGCGGACTGACAGCCGTGTCGGTGCTGTGGGTGAAGATGGAGCCATGTTCAGCATCGCTACCGTCAACGTCAACGGCATCCGGGCCGCGTTCCGCCGCGGGATGGCCGACTGGATCGCCGCCGAGCAGCCGGACGTCATCCTGTTGCAGGAGGTCCGCGCCACCGATGAGATCCTCGCCGGCTTCTTCGACGACAGCTGGCAACTGGTGCATGAAGAAGGAGCTGCGAAGGGCCGGGCCGGGGTGGCGATCGCCTCCCGCCGGCCGCTGCAGGCGGTCCGGATCGGCATCGGCCCGCAGGCACGCGCCGCGGACCAGATCGGCCGGTGGGTGGAGGCCGACCTGGACATCGACGGCACTATGCTCACCGTGGTCAGCACCTACATCCACTCCGGCACCGCCGGCACCCCCTCGATGGATCTCAAGTACGCGTTCCTGGATGCGGTGACCACCCGCCTGGGTGAGTTGGCAGACCACGGCGGCTGCGCCGTCGTCGGTGGGGACATCAACGTGGCCCACCGCGAGCTGGACATCAAGAACTGGAAGGGGAACCGGAAGAACTCCGGCTTCCTGCCGGAGGAGCGGGCGTACCTGGATCGCTGGTTCGACGAGCTTGGCTGGGTGGACCTGGCCCGCCGCTTCGCCGGGGAGGTCGATGGTCCCTACACCTGGTGGTCCTGGCGCGGGAAGGCCTTCGACAACGACTCCGGCTGGCGGATCGACTACCAGCTCGCCACCCCGGAGCTGGCCGAACGTGCCAAGGACGCCGTGGTGGACCGCGCCCCCGCCTACGACCAACGGTTCTCCGACCACGCCCCGCTGCGAGTCACCTACGATCTGTGACCATGGAGTTCGCCGGCTGGCAGTCGATGGTCGACCAGTGCGAGGCGATCCTGGTGCGCCGCACCGGGACCTCCAGCACCGACTGGGCGCAGCGGCTGCGGGACGAGGGGCTGACCGAGCAGCAGCGCGCCCGGGACTGGCTCACCGCCCAAGGCGTCGGCGGACGTGGGCAGGATGCGGTGATCTGGGCCGCTTTCGGGCTGCCGGAGTTCTTCACCGCCACCGGGGGCGAGCTGGTCGAGGCGCAGTACGGCGAGCGGCGTGAGCTGCGGCCGGTCGCGGCGGCCGTGTTCGCGGCCGTGGCCGGCTGGCCCGGTCTGGAGCTGCAGGCGCGAAAGACCTATGTCGCCCTGCGTACGCCGCGGCGGATGTTCGCCCAGGTGGTGCCGGCCACCAAGACCCGGGTCGACCTGCGGCTGCGGTTGGCCGTGCCGGCCAGCGACCGGGTCGAGGTGCTCGCCCCGAACCGGGACCAGCCGCTGGACCGGCGGGTGCGACTGGCCACGGTCGAGGACGTGGACGCCGAGGTGGTCGCCCTGCTCCGGCAGGCGTTCGAGGCGAGCAGCTGAGCTACCGGCGGGCGGACCGCTTGCCGGTGATCGCGGTGTAGAGGAACAGCACCACGACCGACCCGGCCAGGGCCAGCAGCCAGGTCTTGATGTCCCAGAACGTGCCCAGCTCGGCATCCAGCAGCAGACCACCGAGCCATCCACCCACGAACGCACCGATCACGCCGATGATCAGGCTGGCCAGCCAGCCACCGACAGCGCGGTCCTTCAGGATGGCCTTGGCGAGCGTGCCGCAGATCAGGCCAACGATGAGAAAGCCGAAGAAGCCCATGGTCTCACTCCTATTCCGGTGCGCGGGGTTGGTGCGCAGGTCCTATTGAACCGGTTCTGGACCACGGCGCCACTCGAGCCACCCGCGCCCGCTCTGCCAGACTGTCCCGGTGACCACCGATGCCACTTCCTTCGGCCAAGCCGCAGACAGCTACGACCAAGCCCGTCCGACCTACCCACGTGACGCCGTCGACCTGGTCCTGACCGATCACCCCCGCCAGGTGGTGGACGTGGGCGCCGGCACCGGCAAGCTCACGTCCGCGCTCACCGCCCCCGACCGGGAGGTGACCGCTGTGGAGCCGGACGAAGCCATGCTCGCCCGGCTGAGGCAGCAGGTCCCCGGGGTGACGGCGCTGACCGGCACCGCTGAGTCGATCCCGCTCCCGGATGCAAGCGCCGATCTGGTCACCTTCGGCCAGGCCTGGCACTGGGTGGACGTGCCGGCCGCCTCCGTCGAGGTGGGCCGGGTGCTGCGCCCCGGCGGGGTGCTCGGCCTGCTCTGGAACATCCGGGACACCTCCACCCCGTGGGTGGCCGAGCTCGGTGAGGTGATGGGGTCCAGCAACGCTGAGCGGCTGATCGAGGGGGAGGACGCCGTCCGGGTGGCCGGCCCGTTCGGGCCGCTCACCGAGCAGGTGGTCGCCTGGAGCATGGTCTTCGACGCCGAGTCGCTGGTTGCGCTCGCCGCCTCCCGCTCGTACGTGATCACCGCAGAGCCCGCGGACCGGCAACGCATCCTGGCTGGGGTGCGCGACCTGGCCGGCCGGGTGGCAGCACCGGACGGCACGATCACCATGCCCTACCGCACGCACGTCTTCTCCGCGGTGCGGCACTGACCGGTGGACTTCCAGACGCGGTTCGCCGCCTACGGGGTGCTCGTGGACGAGCGTGAGCGCATCCTGCTCGCGCTCTGGAACGAGGGGCCGCGGCTGAGATGGACGATGCCCGGTGGCGGCGCTGAGCTCACCGAGACGCCCGAGGAGACGATGGTGCGCGAAGTCGCCGAGGAGAGCGGCTACGACGTGCAGCCCGTTCGCCTGCTCGGTCTGGACAGCCACTGGATCCCAGCCGAGCGCCGGTTGCACGGCACGGGTGCGATGAAGGCGGTGCGCGCCGTCTTCGAGGCCCGGATCACCGGCGGCGAACTGCGCAACGAGATCGGTGGCTCCACCGACGAGGCCCGCTGGATCCCGCTTGCCGAGGTGCCCGGGCTGGACCGGGTGGAGCTGGTGGACGCGGCGATCGCGATGTGGCGGGGCAGCCGCTAGAACCCCAGCCCCTGCAACCAGTCCAGCAGATCGCCGGTGCGCCGGCCCGCCTCCGCCTCGGTCCACGTGCCCAGCCGACGGGAGCCGGCCAGCTGACCGTCCCGCAGGTAGACCACCCGCTGCGCCCGGGCGGCGCACGCCGGGTCGTGGGTGACCAGCACCAACGTCCGGCCCTCGCGATGCACCTCGGTGAGAGCATCCATCACCTCGAACGTCATCCGGCTGTTCAGCGACCCGGTCGGCTCGTCGGCGAAGACGATTTCCGGCTCGCACACCAGCGCACGGCAGACGGCGGCACGCTGCAGCTGGCCGCCGGAGACCTCGGTGATCGCCCGGCCGGCGAGGTGGGCCAGCCCGAACCGCTCCATCAGCGCATCCACACGAGCCAGCACCTGCTTCTTCTGCCGCGGCGTCGCCTTCAGCGCGGGCAGCAGGATGTTGTCCCGGACGCTGAGGTTGCGCAGGAAGTAGGCCTGCTGGAACACGAAGCCGATCGTGGTCAGTCGCAGCCGGCTCGCCTCGGCGTCGGTCATCGCGGTGAGGTCGTGCCCGGCCAGGTGGACCCGGCCGCCGGTGGGCCGGTCCATCCCGCTGATCACCTGCAGCAGGGTGGACTTCCCGGACCCGGAGGCGCCCATCACAGCGACGAACTCCCCGGCCGACACCTGCAGGTCCACCCCGCCCAGCACAGGTGTGGGCGGATCGGTGCTCAGGTACTCCTTGGTCAGATCCGTGGTCTGCACCATCGCGGTCATCAGTTCCTCCGTCATCGTCGTAGCCACGTGCTCGGTGAGTCACCGCGCAGCCGCGCGGTGAGCAGCACAGTCACCAGGTAGCCGGCCGTGATCAGGACCAGCGGGTAGGCGCCGTAGGCCAGCGGCAGGTTCGGCGAGAGCTGGAGCTCGCTGATCCCCAGACCCGCCGCGGCGACCGCGCCGCCGATCAACCACTGACCGGCAGCGGCGGTGAACGCCACTCCGGCGAGCGTCCCGAGCACGATGGCGGCCAGCGCCTTGCCGCGCACCTGGCCGATGATCTCCCGGTGGGAGAAGCCGAGCGCGGACAGCACCCCCATCCGTTCCCGGTCCCGTTTGACCTGCAGGCTGAGGAACAGCCCGCTGATCAGTATGGCGACCACGAGGGCGAACGCGACGGCGAGCAGGGCCACGTTGCCGAAGGCACGGGTGACGAACGACATCGTCTGCCCCAGGTACTCCTCGCCGTCGATCACAGACGCGGTGGGGAAGCGGTCGGTGTACTCGGCGGCCAGGGCGGCCGGGTCCACGTTCCCGGTGACGTCGGCGTAGATCGCGTATCCCGCGGCCCCGGTGCTCGGCTCGCCGGGAAGCTTCGCGGTGTAGCCACTGCTGGTCACGTCCTGGTAGATCCCGCTCACGACGGCGGTGCTCACCTGGCCGGTATGGCGCAGCGGGAGCGTGTCTCCGGTGGTGAGCTGATAGCGCTCGGCGTTCAGGGCGGACAGGGCGATCTCCCCGGTGCCGGGCGCTTGTCCGTGCAGGTACTCCTGCCCAGTACCCGCGTGGTCCCCGACCTGCACGCGGAGCGTCTCCCAGCCCTCCTGGCCGGGCACCTCGCGCAGCTCGGTCGCCAGCACCCGGACGTTGCCGACCCGCTCGTCCGCCTGCAGCCCGGCGAGGACCTGCGCACGTGTGTCCTCGATCTCCTCGGAGAACTGCAGGTTCACCAGCAGATCGGCGTCCGGGGCGCCGATCGAGGTGCCGAAGCGTGGACTCTCGAACGTGCTGAGCAGACTCATCGGCAGGATCATCAGCACACTGAGCAGGAAGAACACGATCGGCACCAGGGCCCACTGCCGGGCCTGGGCACGCAGGTCCAGCCGGGCCAGGAACGCGTTCACCCGGGTGCCTCGGTAGGCGGCCAACCGGTGCCGGCGCGCCCGGGCCGTGCCCCGGCGCGCCCGGCGGGCGAGCTGCCGGTCGCTGAGTGTGCTGCCGTCCACCAGGGCACCGACCACCGAGGTCTTCCGGACCCGGCGGAGCACTCCCCGGCAGAGCACCAGCACCCCCGCTGCCAGGACCCCGAGGGCGAGCACCGGGGTGAGCACGGTGAACACGCCCACCGGGGCCGCGGCATAACTCGCCTGCATCCCCCGGGTCAGGGCCGCCGTGGCCAGCACCGCCAGAGCGCCGCCGAGCACGCAGGCGATCGCGGTCAGGGCAACGTACTTGCCCAGGTAGAGCGCGCTGATCTGCCGGTGGTCGATGCCGATGGCACGCAGCGCACCGATGTCGCGGATCTCGTCCTCGAGGGTGCCGCGGATCACGAACCGCAGATTGATCACGGCAACGATCATCAGGACCAGGCTGCCCAGCACCAACGCTGCTGCGACCAGCCCGTCGCCGAGAGCGTTCAGCAGCCGGATCATGCCGATGGTGACCGCCTGCCCGTTCTTCGGCAGGTCCGGGTCCGCCTCGTAGGCGCGCTGCAGGTCCCCGGCCGCGGCACCGTCGGTGAGCCGATACTCGACGATCTGCTCCGAGGCGGCGCCGCCGGCGCGCTCCAGCGCCTGGAAGTCCTGCGCGGCGACCAGGAACCGGGTGGCCGAGGACATCGAGGAGGCCATCTGTGCATCCCGCACGAAGCCCGCGATCTGCAGCACGAGCGGCTCGGCCTGGGTCTGCACCACGAGCTGGTCCCCGGCCTGCAGGTGGTAGCGCTGTTGGTAGGCCACCGGCAGATACACCTGTCCCGGGTCGGGCTGCGCGATCGCCCCGGTCTCGTCGAGGAGGAAGTCGAACTCCTCGTTCTGCACCACGAACAGGTTGTCCATCACGCTCTCGGACAGGTCGCCGCTCGCCCCGGTGCCACTGCGCTGCCAGCTGAGCGCGGCGCCGTCGACGTCGAGCATCTCCTCGACCAGCCACGCCTCGATCTCCGGGTGCTCGGCGGCGAACGACTCCAGCGCCGCCGGGTCGTAGTCCCCCCGGTGCATCTGCAGGAAGTCCGGCGGCTGCGCCACTGCGAACAGCCGGTCGATCGAGCCGACCAGCCGCTCGGCGACCATCGCGCCGGTGGCCATCAGGAAGGCACTGAGCACCAGCAGTGCGGTGAGCGCGAGGTGCACTCCCTTGGTGGTGCGCAGATCGCTGCGGACGTACCGCGCGGTCAGGCCTGGAGTCGACATGACCAGCAACGTAGGGCTCGCCCGCTACTGCTCACATCGGGGAGCACCCCGGTTCGCCCCCTGATCCCGGCACCGGGGTCGACCCTGAGGGTGTCAGCGCGTTCGGCATCTAGCGCGTTGGGTCGGCACCCGGGGGCACGACACAGCGCAGGCGGTTACGAATGAATCGATTCAGCTGGTCAGTGCGCGGGCGCGGCGGCGGTGGCGATCAGGAACTCCGGCGGGGTGAAGCCCGAGGCGGCGAATGCGGTGGTCACCGCCTCGGCCACGGCCGGCCCGCTGCCGGCGGGCACCAGGGCGATCGCCGAGCCGCCGAAGCCGCCGCCGGTCATCCGGGCACCGAACGCCCCCGCTTTCCGCGCGGCGTCCACGGCGACGTCCAGCTCCGCACAGGACACCTCGTAGTCGACGGCCAGCGAGGCGTGCGAGGCATCCATCAGCGGGCCCAGCTCGGCGAGCCGCCCGGCCTGCAGCAGTGCCACGAACTGTTCCACCCGGGCGATCTCGGTGACCACGTGCCGCACCCGGCGCCGTGCTTCGTCGGTCTCCAGCCGGGCCAGTGCGGCGTCCAGGCCGTCCGCTCGGATCTCCCGCAGCGTGGCCACGCCCAGGTCCCGGGCCGCCGCCTCACAGGTGGCGCGCCGCTGCGCGTACTGCCCGTCCACCAGCGCATGCTCGGCGCGGGTGTCGATCACCAGCAGCTCCAGCCCGGCAGCGGCCAGGTCGAACGGGATGTGCGCCACCGCACCGTCCCGGGTGTCCAGCAGCAGCGCGTGCCCGGCGCGGGCGCGCAGCGAGGCCGCCTGGTCCATCCCGCCGGTGTTCGCCCCGGCGATCTCGTTCTCCGCGCGCACGCACGCCGCAGCCAGCTCGGCCCGCCCGGTATCGGCGCCCGGATCCGGCCCGTGCCAGCCGGGTGCCGCGGTGAAGGCCATCGCGAAGGCGCACTCCAGTGCGGCCGAGGAGCTCAACCCGGCGCCGTAGGGCACACAGGAGGCCACCGCGGCGTCGAAACCGCCGGTCGGATGGCCCAGCTCGCCGAGCGCCCAGGCGACCCCGGCCGGGTAGGCACCCCAGCCGGAGACCGCACCGGGAGCCACCTCGGCCAGCGCGGACCGCCAGGCGCTGCCCTCCCGCTCGGACAGCAGGTGGATCTCCTCGTCGCTGCGGCGTCGCAGCGCCACGAACGTGCGGTGCTCGAGCGCGATCGGCAGGCACAGCCCGCCGTTGTAGTCGGTGTGCTCACCAATCAGGTTCACCCGGCCCGGTGCGGACCACACGCCGTCCGGTTCGCCGTCGAAGTGGGTGGCGAACAGTTCGCGGGCCCGCGTGCTCCCGGCGGTCTCGTCCCAGGCGGCCAGCATCAGAGGGTCACCTCGTTCAGCCGGTCCGCGATCTTCTCCGGGGCGGTGTCCGAGATCCAGGCGCCCATCCCGGACTCCGACCCGGCCAGGTACTTCAGCTTGCCCGGGGCACGGCGGACGGAGAACAGCTGCAGGTGCAGCCGCAGGTCGTCCCGCCCGGTCCGCACCGGGGCCTGGTGCCAGCCGGAGATGTACGGCAGCGGCATCGGGGTGCCGTTCTCTGCCACGAAGAATCGGTCCAGGCGCTGCAGCAGGTCCAGGTACAGCTCGGCGAAGTCGGTGCGTTCGGCATCGGTGGTGGCGGGCAGGTCCGGCACGTCCCGGCGCGGGGCCACATGCACCTCGACCGGCCAGCGCGCCGCCGCCGGCACGTAGGCCACCCAGTGCTCGGACTCGCCGACGATCCGCCGGCCGGCGGCGAGTTCGCCGTCCAGCACGTCCCGGAGCAGGTTCCGGCCGGTGTGCTGGCGGTGCGCGACCGCTTGGCGGAGCATCTGCTCAGTGCGCGGGGTGACCATCGGATAGGCGTAGATCTGCCCGTGTGGGTGGTGCAGCGTCACCCCGATCTCCTCGCCACGGTTCTCGAAGCAGTACACCTGCTCCACGCCGTCGATCTGGTTCAGCGCCCGGGTGCGGTCTGCCCAGGCCTCCACGATCGTGCGCATCCGGCGCGCAGTCACCGTGCTCAGCGAGGCGGCCGGGTCCGGGGAGAAGCAGATCACCTCACATCGCCCGACGGCGGGACGCACCGGCCACAGGTCGGTTCCGTCGACGTAGCCGGTTTCCTCGTCCGTGCCGGGCACCCGGAGCAGGGACGGGAACCGGTTCTCGAACACCGCTACGTCGTAGTCGGTGTCCGGGATCTCGCCGTCGGTGTAGCTCGCTCCCGGCTTGGCCGGGGCCAGCGGGTTGGTGTCCGGGCCGGGCAGGAAGGTGCGGTTCATCCGGTGCGTGGCCATCGGGATCCACTCGCCGGTGAGCACGTCGTAGCGCATCTGCGGGCCGGTGACCGGCTGCTGGGTACCGTCCTCGGCCACCACGGG
>DXBY01000041.1 GCA_019116305.1 Candidatus Ruania gallistercoris
AGGCGGGGCTGCCGGTGGTCGAGGTCTCCCAGGTGGCGATGACCGCGGAGAACGTGGCTGCGATGGTCCGTGCCCGCGGCGACCACGGAATCGAGTTCGGCGCGCTCTCCGGCACGATGGAGCCCGCCCGGACCGGGGCGAACCCGTCGCTGCTGGAGGAGTACGACAACCTCGTGGCCCAGTGCCGTAGTCTCGGCACCTCGCGGGTACGGATAGGGATGATGCCGCTGACGGCGATGCGGGATGAGGACTCCATCCTCGCCTTCTGCCGGGCTGCTGAGCAGATGGCGAGACGCATGGCCGAGGACGGTATCCAGCTCTCCTATCACCACCACCACGTGGAGTTCGCCCGGCTGGGTGATCGGCAGGTGATGGACCTGATCAACGCCGAGGCGCCGTCGCTCGCCTGGGAGATCGACGTGCACTGGGTGGCCCGCGGCGGCGCGGACCCGGTGCGTACGCTGCAGCGGTTCGCACCCCGGGTCGACCTGGTGCACCTGAAGGACTTCCGCCTCACGCTGCCGCCGGCGGAGCTGATCGACGCTGCCGCCGGTGGTGACCGGGAGGCGTTCGGGCAGTTCTGGGGCAACCCGGTGCAGTTCGCCGAGGTCGGCTGCGGAAACCTGGAGTGGGGCCCGATCGTCGAAGCCGGGATCGCCGCCGGCGCCGCGTACCTGTTCATCGAACAGGACGCCACCTACGGCCGGGACCCGTTCGAGGCGCTCGCCGCATCCCGGGCGGCGCTGGTGGACCTGGGGTATGCCTCGATGCTGTAACGGCTGCGATGGGGAGTCCTTCCCATTGAATGCTGAGGTCTGCGGGCCATAGAGTCAGCCCCATGAGTCAAGACCCGGGGGCCCTGTTGGCGGCCTTGCAAGAGCAGGTGCACGAACGACTGGCGAACGCAGCGGCAATCTCGGAGGCCACTCAGGCGAACCAGGGGGCCACCACCGGTACCGGTTCCTCGCCCGACCGTGAGGTGACCGTCACCGTTGACGGCAAAGGCTTGATGCGCACGGTGGCGTTCGACGACGGAATTCGTGATCTCGATGCCGAGCAATTGCGCGAGGCCACGATGTCGGCGCTGTCCGCAGCCCGGGAGAAAGCGTTGCCACCACGGCCTGCGGGCGGCGGTCTGGCCGCGTTGCACGATGACTCGGTGTCGCGGAAATTCGATGAGCTGTTCGAGATGGTGCGGAGGAACTCATGAGCGATGAGGTCGAGGTCGAGATGGCAGGGCTGTCCAGCGGCGAAGGCCAGTTGGGCAATGTCGCCGCTGGATTCAACGAGATCTCGCAGGCCGGGACGGCGAGCGTGATGCTCACCCCAGTGGCGTTCGGAATACTCTGCTCCTTCTTCACTCCGGTGGCCAACGCGCTGCAGGGGGTGGCCATGGGAGCGATCTCCAGTACCGCGCAGGGGTTCGACAAGACAGCCCAGGCTGTTGGCGCCTGCTACACGGAGTACTCGCAGGTCGATGACCAAGCCGCACAGCGGTACACCCAGCTGATGGGGAAGATCTGATGAACGATCTGCTGGCAGTAGATGGAAGTGAGACCTTCCACACCTGGACCGAGACGGCCGACGACCCGACGAAGCTCGTCGGATATGTTCCGGTCTTCGGCGATGCCTTCGGCACAGGTGCCGCATTCGCCCAAGGGGACTGGGCAGGAGGGCTGCTCGGGTTGGCATCCACGGGACTGTCCGTGGTGGGAGCAGCGATCGACCCGTTCGGCACGTTGCTCTCCTCGGTGGCGTCCTTCCTGATGGACTACATGCCGCCGCTACCCCAGATGCTCGATGTGCTGGCCGGGAACCCCGCCCTGGTGCAAGGGATCGGCGAGACCTGGGGGAACATCTCCCAGGCGCTGACCGAGAAGGCGGCCCAGGCCGAAGCCGAGCTCGCGCGCCTGATGGGTGTGTGGCGGGGAGCAGCTGCCGACGCCTACCGGGCGCGGATGGAGAAGCTGATCGGCGCTACGCAGGCGTTGGCTGCCGGTGCGCAGGGGATCGGCCAGGGCTTCGCCGTCGCCTCGGCCATCGTCGAAGCCGTCCGCACCATCGTGCGGGAGATCATCGCGGATCTGATCTCCCGACTGATCGTGTACGCGGCCGAAGTGATCGCTACGGCGGGTCTGGGCACCCCGGTGGTCGTGAGTCAGGCCACTGTGGCCATCAGCAAGACGGTCACCAAGTGTGCCAAGTTCTCCGACGAGCTGGGCACGGCGATCAAGTCGGCCTGCAAGATCTCTGATGAGCTCGCTGACATTCTCGGCGAGATCGGTAAGTTGATCGGTGGCCTCGGTGCTGGTGTGGGCCGCGGACAAGAGGCAGTAGGTGCAGTCTGATGAGCGAGACGTTCGGTAACTTCGACGAAGCACAGGCGCAGCTCGACAGCTGGGTCCAGTTCGCAGAGCGACGCGGTGAGGCCGCCCAGCGTGCCGTCGATCGGATCGAGGCCCTGACCGTGGAGGTGTGGTCTCCGCGCCGTGAGGTGCGGGTGGTGCTCGACCAGTCCGGGCTGCTCACCGACCTCGAGTTCGCCGAGTGGGCACCGACCGAGTCTCCGGGTAGCCTCGGCCGTGCTGTGCAGAAGGCGCACGACGATGCCTTGTTGAAGTGGCGCGACGCCATGGACGCGATCGCGGACGAGGAGTACGAGGACTTCGAGGACCTGCGCACAGCGACCAAGGAGTCCGCACACGCCGGTCTGCCGCCGATGCTGGACGAGGACAACCAGTAGCGCTCTAGGGTGACGATGTGACGTTCCCGTCTTCGCAGCCCAGCTCCAGTCGGCTCGATCGGCATCGGTGCACTCAGCGCAGCCGTCATGGCGGCCTGATACTCGTGCTCGCCGTGCTGCTCCCGCTGGTGCTGTTCGGCGCACTGTTCGTGGTTCCTGCGACCCAAGCTGTGCTCGCGGACCACATCGGACTGAGTTCCGGGGTGCTCACCGTGGTGCTGATCGGTTCGACGATCCTAGGGTTCCGGGCACTTGCCCGCCGGCAGCGGGCGGGCGAGGCGGACCAGGCTCGGGCGCGGAGCGAGTGGGCTGCGGCGCACGGCTGGCACTATCGGCCGCAGCCCAGGCAGATCCCTCCGGATTCGCTCACCGAGGTGGACCCGCGCCTGCATCCCGAACCGATCACCGTCAGCAACGAGGCCACCGGGTCCTTCCAGGGGCGCAGCGCGATGGTGCAGTCACGGGACATCTGGGTGCGGGTGCGGACCGCTATCGCGCCATCTCGCCGAGAGGTCGTGGGCGTGGAGTCTCGGATCGACCTTCCACGAGTGGTGATCGAGACGGGGCTGGCGCGCGTCGCAGCCGCGGCGACCTTGCCGAAGCGTGCGGAGATAGCGATCTATCGACAGACCGAGGGGTTGAGCCGCGTGCCGATCGGGTCCGGCAGCGTCCTCTGGACTCCGGCGGGCCTGGAGCGCCGGATCGCGGAGGTGGTCCAGCCCGTTCTGCAGGCACACGAGCGAGAGCTCGCCACGGAGCGAACCATCCTGGCGTGTGCGGGTCGCTGGCTCCTGTTCAGTGCACGCTCGGACGCATCTGCCGCCGCGACCGAGTGGCGCCTGAGGGTCACCACGGAGCTCACCACCGCGCTGGAGGCCGGGGCCAGAGGCTGAGGGCTGCCGGTCGTCGGCGCCCGGCTCGACAGAAGAGTCAGGGCAGAGGTGCTCAGTACGCCCGAGCACTCCACCGCCAGGCTGCACCACCGGGCCGGGCCGGCAGGCCCAGCCGCCTGCCATGGTCCCCCCAGACCGAGGTGAGGCCCTCCTCCGGGGAGGCTGCGCCGTCATCGGCTCGCGCAGCGACGATCCCGGCGACCAGTGCGGCCAGCTCGGTCTCGTCCGGGGTGCCGCGCACCACCCGGACCAGACCGGCGGGCACCTCGCCCTGACCGGTGTACTGGCTGGCCACACTCATAGCGGAATGTTTCCGTGCTTCTTCGCCGGGAGCGAGGCCCGCTTGGTGCGCAACGCCCGCAGCCCCTTGACGATCTGCACCCGGGTCTCGGCCGGGCGGATCACGCCGTCCACGTAGCCGCGCTGGGCGGCGTCCCAGGGGTTCACGATCGCCTCCTCGTACTCGGCCACTAGTCGGGCCCGTTCGGCTTCCACATCGCCGCCGTCCTCGGCGACCTTCTTCAGCGTGCGCCGCTGCAGGATGTTCACCGCACCGCCGGAACCCATCACCGCGATCTGTGCGGTGGGCCAGGCCAGGTTCAGGTCCGCACCGAGCTGCTTGGACGCCATCACGATGTAGGCCCCGCCGTAGGCCTTCCGGGTGATCACAGTGATCAGCGGCACTGTGGCCTCGGCGTAGGCGAAGATCAGCTTCGCACCGCGGCGGATGATGCCGTTCCACTCCTGGTCGGTACCGGGCAGGAAGCCGGGCACGTCCACGAAGGTGAGCACCGGGATATTAAAGGCGTCGCAGGTGCGCACGAACCGTGCTGCCTTCTCCGAGGCGGCGATGTCCAGGGTTCCGGCCATCTGCTGCGGCTGGTTCGCCACCACCCCTACCGGGTGCCCCTCCACATGCCCGAAGCCGACGATCACGTTCGGTGCGTACAGCGCCTGTACCTCGAGGAACTCGCCGTCGTCGAGCACCTGCTCGATCACCCGGTGCATGTCATAGGGCTGGTTGTCCGAGTCCGGCACCAGCTCGTCCAGAGCCGCATCGGCCTCGGTGATCTCCAGCTCAGCCTCGTCCGGGTAGGTTTCCGGGTCGGAGAGGTTGTTGCTGGGTAGGTAGTGCAGCAATGCCTTGACGTAGTCGAAGGCGTCCTCCTCGTCGGCGGCCAGGTAGTGCGCCACCCCGGAACGCTCGTTGTGCGTGCGCCCGCCACCGAGCTCCTCGAACCCCACGTCCTCACCGGTGACCGCGCGGATCACGTCCGGGCCGGTGATGAACATGTTCGAGGTCTGGTCCGCCATCACGATGAAGTCGGTGAGTGCGGGGGAGTAGACCGCACCGCCGGCGCTCGGCCCGAGGATCAGGGAGATCTGCGGGATCACCCCGGAGGCGGCCACGTTCCGGCGGAAGATCTCCGCGAACTGGGTCAGCGCCGCCACCCCCTCCTGGATCCGCGCACCACCACCGTCGCTGATCCCGATCAGCGGCACCCCGGTGCGCAGCGCCAGGTCCATCACCTTGGTGATTTTCTGCCCGTGCACCTCGCCGAGCGAACCGCCGAACACGGTGAAGTCCTGGGAGTAGACGCAGACCTGGCGACCGTCGATCGTGCCGTAGCCGACCACCACACCGTCGCCAGGGATGTGCTTGGCGTCGAGGCCGAAGTTCACCGACCGGTGGGTGGCGAAGGCGTCCAGCTCGGTGAAGCTGCCCTCGTCCAGGAGCTGATCGATCCGCTCCCGGGCGGACAGCTTGCCGCGGGCGCCCTGCTTCTCGACAGCGGTCGCCGCCAGCGCACCGGGACCGGACTCGGTGCGGTGGTCCAGGTCGGCGAGCTTCGCAGCGGTGGTGGAGGTCTCAGGCTGGGTCTCGGAGGTCACACCAGCACTGTAGTTGTGTCCACCCGCCAACCGGCTGGCGGCAAGCCCGCGCGCGTCGGCGCTGGAGTTGTGGGATGTCCACAACTCGGCGCGGGTCGGGCGCGTCATTGGCAGTGCTGGGGTGATCGGTGGCAGGGTAGACGGATGGGAACGGGCCCTGCAGAGAACATCGAACCGCGGCTGGAGATCGTCGAGGCCACCGGCTCCACCAATGCTGACCTCGCTCGCGCCGCCGGCAGCGATCCAGCCGCCTGGCCGCACCTGTCCGCGCTGCTGGCCCGCCGCCAGCTCGCCGGCCGTGGCCG
>DXBY01000042.1 GCA_019116305.1 Candidatus Ruania gallistercoris
CCGGCATCGCACAGATCGTGCTCTCCATCCTCGGCGCGATCCGCGCCAACAACGGCGTGGTGTACCGCTACCCGTTCCAGATACCGATCCTGCGCTGACCTCGGGCTTGCGGAGCCGCCACCGGCTGACACCGCAGCCTCACTCAGCAGGTTGCTGACACCGTAGGCGACTCAGACCGCAGCGGTTTCGCGCACCTTGCGCCGTTGGCGTGGGTACACCAGCGAGAACCGCTCGGCGACCACGGCTTCACCCTCCTGCTCCACCTGCTCCACTTCCACGGTGCGGATCAGCGCCCGAGGGTGAGCCTCGCCGTCGAGCACGATCGCGAGGTCGCCCACTCGGGGCAGCTCGTCCTCCTCCGCGAACTCCCCTCGCGGCGTCGTCAGCTCATTGCGGGTTCCGGCGAGCACCTCCTCGGCGAACCGGTCGGCCTCGCCGGCATCGGCGGAGAAGGCGAACGCCGGTGGAGGCAGTGTGCTCCGGCGCAGCTGGCCGACCACAGGTTCCAGTCCAGCCATTCCGACCCGACCCTTGACCCGGGCCACCTGCCAGAAGACGTCGATCTCCTCGCTCATACGGCTCCTCCGATACGTAGTCCGATGAGAATCAGCACGCCAGCCCAACTCACCGCAGTGGTCCAGATCAGGATAGTCAGGCGCACGGCAGTCGTCGCCGGCATCGGTGGGATGAACCACCGGGCAGCGTCCAGCTCCTCAACCTCGGAAGTGACATAGTCCGGGATTCGCACGACGCGCCACACTGCGCGAAGCCGGTAGATCAGGCGCAGCCCGCCGCCCTCGAACACAGCGAGCAGTCGGCCGAGCACCTCGCCGTCGTCGCCGAGCAACGCGAACGCCCGGTTGAGCTGTGTGCCGAGCCGGTCCGGGTCGCGGACGGCGTGGCTGTACCGCTTGATCCGGATCCACCACAGTGCCACGCCGGTCCAGCCGATGGCCGCTGCGGCAAGCAGCCCGATGCGCCACCAGCCCTGCGCCGTGGCCGCCAGGACCGTGACCCCGAGCAGCGCCGGAACCGCCGGCAGACCGAGCAGGACCGCCGGGATGCGCAGCACCTTGACTGCGAGCACCACCGTGTCCAGGTGCTGATCCACCAGTGCGCGCACACGGGCAGCGGCAGGTGACTCCACCGGTGACCGCGCAGGCTCGGCGGGCGACTGCGCAGGATCACTTGCCATGGGGCGATCATCGCCGCAAACGACAACGGAGCCAAGTTCCGGCCGTGGACGCCGGTTGCAACCTGCGTCCACGGCCGGAACTTGACTCCATTCGGACTACCGCGTCGCGGGTGCCTCCGTCAGCGTCCGGCGCTTCCCACAGCACTCACCGTCTCGGAAAGACCCCTCCCGCTGCCTCCGGCAACCGCTCCTACGTCGCGGGTACCTCCGTCAGCGTCCGGCGCTTCCCTCGGTGTAGTCGGCGTCGGTGGACTTCACCCAGGCGAACATCTTCCGCAGCTCGCGGCCGGTGACCTCGATCGGGTGCTGCTCACCCTTGGCGCGCAGCTCCTTGAACTCCGGCGCACCGGCGTCCTGGTCGGCGATGAACCGCTCGGCGAACGCTCCGGACTGGATGTCCGCCAGCACCGCCTTCATGTTCTCCTTCACATTCGGGTCGATCACCCGCGGCCCGGAGACGTAGTCGCCGTACTCGGCGGTGTCCGAGATGGACCAGCGCTGCTTGGCGATCCCGCCCTCGATCATCAGGTCCACGATCAACTTCAGCTCGTGCAGCACCTCGAAGTAGGCGACCTCGGGCTGGTAGCCCGCTTCGGTGAGCACCTCGAACCCGTACTGCACCAGCTGCGAGGTGCCACCGCAGAGCACCGACTGCTCACCGAACAGGTCGGTCTCGGTCTCCTCGGTGAAGGTGGTCTTGATCCCACCGGCGCGCAGGCCACCGATGCCCTTGGCGTAGGACAGCGCGAGCGGCCAGGCGTTGCCCGAAGCATCCTGCTCCACCGCCACGATCACCGGCACACCACGTCCGTCGGCGAACTCCCGGCGCACCAGGTGCCCCGGGCCCTTGGGCGCAACCATGATCACGTCCACCGTGTCCTTCGGCTGGATGTAGTCGAACCGGATGTTGAACCCGTGCGCGAAGACCAAGGTGTCCCCGTCGGCGAGGTTCGGGGCGATCTCGTTCGCGTACAGACCACGCTGGTGCTGGTCCGGAGCCAGCACCACCACCACATCCGCCTCTCGCGCGGCGTCGGCGACGCTGAGCACCCGCAGGCCCTCGTTCTCAGCCTTCTCCCGCGAAGCGGACCCCTCCCGCAGACCGATCCGCACGTCCACCCCGGAATCGCGCAGGTTCAAGGCGTGCGCGTGGCCCTGGCTGCCGTAACCGATGACGGCGACCTTCTTGGCGGCGATCAGGGACAGGTCGGCATCGTCGTCGTAGAACAGCTCAGCCACAGTGATTCTCCTTCGTTTGTCTGCTACTTGGTTCAGCCCGCCGCCGTCGCAGCGGGCACGTGCTTCTCAGGCGGAACGTTGGATCCGCTCCAGAGCCCGGTCGGTCATGGACTTCGGCCCGCGGCCGATGGCCACGGCACCGGACTGCACGATCTCCCGGATACCGTACGGCTCCAGCGAGGCAAGCAACGCCTGCAGCTTGTCCTCGCCCCCGGTGGCCTCGATCGTGACCGCCTCGGCGGTCACGTCCACCACGTGCGCCCGGAACAGCTCGACCACCTGCAGTACGGCGGTGCGGGAGGCGTCGTCGGCCTTGACCTTGACCAGGAGCAGCTCGCGCTGCACCGAGGAAGACGGCGCCAGCTCGACGATCTTGATCACATTCACCAGCTTGTTCAGCTGCTTGGTGACCTGCTCCAGCGGATTGGACTCCACATCGACCACCACGGTGATCCGGGAGATCTCCGGGTACTCGGTGGGGCCCACGGCCAGGGAGTGGATGTTGAAGGCCCGGCGGGCGAACAGGGCGGAGACGCGGGTGAGCACGCCCGGTTTGTTCTCCACCAGCACCGAAAGGGTGTGTCGGGTCATGGTCTCGCTCCCCCTACTCGTCACGCTCGAACGCCGGGCTGATGCCGTGGGCGTACTGGATCTCGTCGTTACTCACGCCGGCGGCGACCATCGGCCAGACCATCGCATCCCGGCTGACCACGAAGTCGACCACCACCGGCCGGTCGTTGATCTCCTCCGCCTGACGGATGGTGGCGTCCACATCCGCCACCTTGTCGCAGCGCAGCCCCACACAACCGTAGGCCTCCGCGAGCTTGACGAAATCCGGGATGCGCTTGGTCTCATGCCCGGTGTTCAGGTCGGTGCTGGAGTAGCGCTGCTCGTAGAACAGCGTCTGCCACTGGCGCACCATGCCGAGCGAGGAGTTGTTGATGATCGCGACCTTGATCGGGATGCCCTCCAGCGCGCAGGTGGCCAGCTCCTGGTTCGTCATCTGGAAGCAGCCGTCGCCGTCGATCGCCCACACGGTCGCCTCCGGCATCCCGGCCTTAGCACCCATCGCCGCCGGCACCGAGTAGCCCATCGTGCCCAGGCCACCAGAGTTCAGCCAGGTGCGCGGGTTCTGATAGCGGATGAACTGCGCCGCCCACATCTGGTGCTGACCCACCCCGGCCACGTAGATCGACTCCGGACCGGAGATCTCGCCGAGCCGGGAGATCACATGCTGGGGTGCCAGCAGACCGTCCTCCGTGGGCGTCCAGCCCAGCGGGTAGGTCTCCCGCATCCGGTCCAGCGTGGCCCACCAGCCCTCCACGTCCGGCTTACCGTGCTGAGCCTGTTCCCGTTCCACCTCCACAGCCAGATCCGCCAGCACCTCCTTGAGGTCACCGACGATCGGCACGTCCGCGATCCGGTTCTTGGAGATCTCCGCCGGGTCGATATCGGCGTGCACCACAGTGGCGCCGGGGGCGAAGGAGTCCAGCCGGCCGGTGACCCGGTCGTCGAACCGGGCACCCAGGGCGACCACCAGGTCCGCCTTCTGCAGCGCCGCCACCGCCGCCACGGTGCCGTGCATCCCGGGCATGCCCAGGTGCTGCGGATGGGAGTCGGGCAGCGCGCCGCGGGCCATCAGCGTGGTCACCACCGGCGCACCGGAGACGTTCGTCAGCTCCAGCAGCTCGGCTGAGGCGTTCGCGCGGATCGTGCCGCCGCCGGCGTAGAGCACCGGCCGGCGGGCGGTGGCCAGCAGCCGGGCCGCCTCCTTGATCTGCTTCAGGTGCGGTTTGGCAGCCGGCCGGTAGCCGGGGATGTCCAGGTG
>DXBY01000305.1 GCA_019116305.1 Candidatus Ruania gallistercoris
CGTGCTCGGCATCGTCGGCGAGGGCGATGATGCAGCCGCCCTGGCCACCACCGGTGAGCTTGGCACCGGCGGAGCCGGCGGCGCGGGCCGCGGACACCAGAGCATCCAGGCGCTGGTCGCTGACTCCGAGAGTGGTGAGTAGCTCGTGGGTCTGGTTCATCCGCTGGCCGAGGGCGGGGGCATCGCCGTGGGTCAGGTCCTCCGCGGCCGCTTCGGTGAGCTCGGCGATCCGGCTGATGAGGGTGTCGGTCCCGGCCCGATCGGTGCTGCGTCGTTCGCGCACCTGGGCGACGGCCCGGGCAGTGGAACCGGAGGCCCCGGAGTCGGCGAGGGTGAACACCAGGGAGCGGCCGACGGCGACCGGTGCCGCCGCACCCTGCTGGAACCGGATCGGCGACGTGGCAGTCACCGCGCGGGCGTCCAGGCCGCTGGGGTTGCCGTGCGCGACCCGTTCGGCCTCCTGGACGATGCCGTAGAGCGACTCCGGGGAGAGGGGCTGCTGGGCCAGGTCGGCGATCGCGCGGACCACAGCAGCGGCCACTGCCGCACTGGAGCCGAGACCACGTTCGTACGGGATGGAGCTGCGGATCCGGACGATCGTGCCGGTCACGGCGTCCTGCTGGTCGAGGGCGGCCCGCACCGCGGTGAGCACCGGCCACAGGCGTGCCGGGGCGTCGTTGGCAGGACCGGAGAACAGCTCGCTCTCCAGGTGGATCCCCGTCGCTGGGGCGGCCTGCGCTGCGACGCCGAGCCCGTGCAGTGGTATCGCCAGCGCCGGTGCTCCGTACACGGCAGCGTGCTCACCCAGCAGGATCGCTTTCGCGTGCGCCCCCCCGGACCCGCTGCCGGAAGGGTGCACCGAACTCCTGCGGGCGCGTGTCGGCGTCGGCGCAGGCGAATCGGTTCCGGTCCGTTCTGTCACTGGTCCTAGCGTAGAACCGGAATGTGCACGAACTGTGAGGAACGGCCGAATCCGCATGGTCCGGGGCCCTGGAACCGCGTGGATGTGTGGAACCTCACCGCCGCACCCGGGTGACCAGCACCGCTGAGTACCGCACGCAGAGGCCGGGCTCGCCGCAGGAGGCCCCATCGCGCTGGCGGTGCTCAGTGTGCTCACCGGCCTCGCGCTGGTGCTGTTCGGATCGCGGGCCCTGACCGGCCGCAGGCGGCGCCTGCACCACTGAGGCCGACGCGCCGCCTGACGGGTGGCTCCGGGATGGTTCCGGGTCAGGTCAGGGCGTTCCCGGATAGTTCGCGCGAGTGGCGCCGACCTACGTTGACGGTATGAGAACAGACGTCGCGCTTGCCGGTGGCCACGCAGTCCGGGCCGTCGAGGTCACCAAGGTCTACGGCTCCGGGGCCGGCGCGGTCACGGCGTTGGACCGGGTCAGCCTGGCGGTGCCGGATGCGGCGCTGACCGTGGTGATGGGCCCCTCCGGCGCGGGGAAGTCCACGCTGCTGCAGTGCCTTGCCGGCCTCGAACAGGTCACCAGCGGTGAGGTCTTCCTGGGCGATCTCGGTCTGCACGGCGCCGGTGAAGGGTGGTTGAGCACCGTGCGGCAGGACGCCGTGGGGTTCGTCTTCGCGGGCTTCACCCTGCTCCCGGCGCTCACTGTGGACGAGAACCTCCTCGCACCCTCCCGGCTGGCCGGGAACCGGCCCGACCCGCACTGGGTGGACGCCGTGGTATCCAGCACGGGACTGGGGTCGCGGCTGACAGATCGGCCGATGCAGCTCTCCCGAGCCGAGCAACAGAGGGTGGCCATCGCCCGTGCGCTGATCACCCAGCCACAGGTGGTGTTCGCCGACGATCCCACAGAAGGTCTGGACCACGCAGGTGGTGAGGAGGTGCTCGCCACCGTGCGCTCCGCCGTCGACGACCTCGGCCAGACCATGGTGCTCGCCACCGGCGATCCGCGTTCGCTCGCCGACGCCGATCAGCTCGTGCTCCTGACCGGCGGGCAGGTGGCCGACCGGATCAACCCTGGTGCATCGGAGCCGTGGGCGTAACACTGGGACCATGTGCCGCAACATCCGAACCCTGTACAACTTCGAACCGCACGCCAGCTCCGAGGAGGTGCAGGCGGCAGCGCTGCAGTACGTGCGCAAGGTCAGTGGGATGACCAAGCCCTCCCAGGCGAACGCCGAGGTGTTCGATCGCGCCGTCGCCGAGATCTCCCACATCACCGAGCACCTGCTCGAGGACCTGGTCACCGCCGCAGCGCCGAAGGACCGCGAGGTGGAGGCTGCGAAGGCGAAGGCCCGGGCCGCGAAACGGTACGGCACCGTGGCCTCCTGACTCCCTGGCGGCCGTTCCCTACCCGGGGTGGCCGGTTCCTTCCCCGCCGGTGGTGTGCTGAGCGTCGCTTTTCGCGACCATACCGACGTGAATCACACCGCCGCGGTCTGAGCGGCTCAGCTCGACGGACGGGGCAAGCCCGAAGTGGCGGGCCAGCTGTGGGGTGTGGAAGCTGGTGACCGCAGCGATGCGGTCACCGTCGATGGTGAGCACATGCATCCCGGTGAGCGCGGCGGCGGTGTCGCCCGGTTCGGTGAGATAGCTGCCGAATGCCGGGTCGCCGTTCGCCCGCCCGGCCGGTAACAGGTGCAGACGTCGGTCGCCGCGCCAGGCCATGCCGGAGCGCCAGAACCCGCCGACGGCGTCCCGCCCGTGGTAGCGGTGCGTCGCGGGGGGCATGGCGAGCCAGGCATCGTCGCTGAGCAGCTCGAGCAGCAGCTCGATGTCACCGGCGACGTAGGCCCGGGTGAACTGCTGTGCCAGCGTCTGCTCCGCGGCCGGGTCGGCGCGGACCCTGGGCTGCTTGTGCTCCCGGAGCCCAGCCCGAGCGCGTTGCAGTGCTGCCTTGACCGCTGTGGCACCGGTGCCCAGGACGTCGGCGGCCTCGGCGGTGCTGAAACCGAGCACATCGCGCAGCAGCAGGGCTGCGACCTGCTGCGGAGGCAGCTGCTGCAGCGCCGTGATGAACGCCAGCTCGATCGTCTCGCTGCTGACCTGCAGGGTGGCCGGTCCGGGGGCGGCGTCGGGGACCTCGGCGAGCAGCACGTCCGGGTAGGGCTGTAACCAGGGGACGTCGGTACGTTGGCTGGGTTCCGGCGTCGAGAAGGGGGCGACGGGTGCGGTCGGGACCCTGCGGGCCCGGTCCCGGATGGCATTCAGGCAGCGGCGGGTGGCGATCCGGTACAGCCAGGTCCGCACCGAGGACCGCTGCTGGAATCCTGCCAGTCCTTGCCAGGCGGCGAGCAGGGTCTCCTGGAGCAGGTCGTCGGCGTCGGTGACCGAGCCCAGCATCCGGTAGCAGTGCGTGTGCAGCTCTCGGCGGTGCGGATCGGTGAGCTCGCGGAAGGCGCGCTCGTCCCCGGCTCGGGCGCGGCCGAGGGTGTCGCTGTCCACGACTGGCATCCTGCCACCTGCGCGGTCACCGGTCCGTTTGCCGCGGCGCTGGTGTCTGTAGGACGTAGGTGGTGCCACAGTGGTGCTGCCGCCGGGCCGTGAGGTGCCGGAAACCCGAGAAGGAGTACGCCATGAGCGCAGCAGCTGACACGTTCGACCCGATCACGGCGCTGACCCGCGCCCTGGCCGCGACCGAGGAGATCGTCACCGGGATCGAGGCGGAGCAGTGGGATGCGCAGACCGTCTGCACCGGCTGGAATGTGGGCGACCTGTTGGACCATCTGGTGGCGGGGAACCACCAGTTCGTCGAGGCGCTGGGTGGTGCCCAGGTAGCCGAGGCCATCCCGGAGGCGGCTGCTGAGGAGGCGTCGGCCGGTCAGTCGGCAGCGGCCGGCGGCCAGGACGACCCCGTGGCGGCGTACCGCAGATCAGCCGCCGGCCTGCAGCGGGCTTTTGCGGCGACCGGTGCACTGGAGCGGATGGTCACCGTTCCGTTCGGCACCGTGCCCGGTGCGGTCGCCTTGCACCTGCGGATCACTGAGATCCTGGTGCACGGCTGGGACCTCGCCCGGGCGACCGGTCAACCGACCACGGACTTCCCCGAGGACCTTGCCGCCGTGGAGCTGGCGTTCTCCCGGGACGCCGTGGCGGAGATCCCGGCCGGGGAGAGCCCGTTCGACCCGCCGCAGCCGGTCGCGGACAACGCACCGGGGATCGATCAGCTCGCGGCACTGCTGGGCCGTCGGCCCTGACGCTTCGGCGCTCGGGCTGCACGGCTCAGGTCGACGGCGATGTCCACTCCGGGTCGCGACCGCTGAGTGCGATCAGCCGACCGAGCGGTGGCGCATCAGCCGGGACCGGAACGGGTGGCCCGAACAGACCAGGGCTTCCCGCGGGGTTCTCCTCGGCCGCGGAGCGTACAAAACCTAGGGCCGCCTCGATCAGCTGGGGCTCGGAGGTGAACGGCTGGCAAGTGCCAGCAGCCACATCCCAGCCGTGCACCACCACTTCGTTCAGCGCCACAACACCGGCGACCTCGCCGGGCAGGTCCACCCCGCCCGCTGCGGTCATCCCGGTCCATGCGGTCTCCTGCCGCCAGGCCGCGGCGAGCCGGTCCAGCCGTTCCGGGATGCGGGAGCGCCAACCGGCAGCGGGCGAGGCTTCCTCGGCCGGGGAATCGTCGCCCGTGGCCGGTGGCGCCTTCTCGGCGGCGAGGGTGAAGGCCACCGCCAGCCCGTCGATGTGATCGAGCAGATCGGCCACGCTCATCTCGGCGCAGGGCGTCGGTGCGCTCAGCTGCTCGTCGGCCACATGGCGGACAATCCGGGCCAGTTCACGGGTGGCGGGTTCCAGGTCCAACAACACAACTCCTCAGCCTTCCGCTTGCGCTTCACAATCGGTTGTCACCGTACTGCCGTGCGCCAACGGATCGCAAGAGTGAGCCATACGCCGTGGGCACGGGCACCCTCAGGGCATGGGAGTGCTTGACCCTGACACAGTGTGAGGGCCTCTACTCGTGGGTGGGAGGTGGTCCGAGATGAACACACCACACACTGAGGCCGCGAACCGACACGTCACCGCCCTGAGTGACTCGCGGTCCTCCATCCGGCTGCGCGCAGCCATGGCGATCGGCATCGAGCCCGCCGATGAGCTGGTCGACGCTCTGATCGAGCGGTGCGCCGTCGAGCCGGACTTCTACGTCCGGGACATGCTCACCTGGGCGCTCACCCGGCACCGGGTGGGAGTGGTGGTGCCGCGGCTGCTGGCTGAGCTGGAATCACCGGTGCGGCAGGCGCGCAGCCAGGCACTGCACACCCTCTCCAAGATCGGTGACCAGGCCACCTGGCCGGCACTGACGACCTCCCTCCTCCAGGACGAGGACGACGAGGTGGCGCGCAGCGCCTGGCGGGCCGCCGTGGCGATCGTGCCCACAGGGTCTGAGCCGGAGCTCGCCGCTCTGCTCGCCGGCCAGCTCGGGCGGGGCACCGAGGACGTGCAGCGCAGTCTGAGTCGCGCGCTGGTCGCGCTCGGTGAGGTGATCCTGCCCCAGCTGCACCTCGCCGCCTCGAGCGACCAGCCCGAGGTGCGGGCACACGCCCTTGCCACCGAACGGCTGCTGCAGGACCCGGACTCGACGTTTACGCTCGACGTCGACGAAGCCATCCGGATCATGGCGCTGAACAGGGAGGACGAGCGGGAGTGCTGATCGGTGAGGTCGCCCGGCGCTCAGGGGTCAGTGTGCGCATGCTGCGTCACTACGACTCCCTGGCGCTGGTGCGACCCACCGACCGCACGCCAGGCGGGTACCGGGAGTACTCCGCAGGCGATCTGCGGCGTATCTTCGCCGTGGAGAGCCTGCGCTCCCTCGGCCTGAGCCTGCGCGAGGTGCAGCAGGCACTGGAGGATCCACAGCTCACCCCGGAGGTTCTGGTGGGCGACCTGGTCCGGCGCAGCGAGGAGCGGGTGGCCCATGAGCAGGAACTCCTGGTGCGGCTGCGACAGATCGAAGGGGCGAAGCCGGAGGAGTGGACCGACGTGCTGCGGATCGTCGAGCTGTTGCGTGGGCTGACCGCAGGGGACGCGAATCGGCGGCTCCGCACCGCACTGGCCAGTTCCGCGGGCACCTACGCACCAGCGGACCAGCTCGCCCAGGCGGCGTTGAGCGAACCTGAGCTGAACGCCGCCGGTGCGCTGCGCTGGGCCCTGGCTCAAGCCGGCGACGACGTTCCCCCACCGCTCGCCGAAGGCCTCACCTCTCCCGTCCGTCGGGTACGTCAACGCGCGGTCGAGGCGCTGGCCGAGCTTCGCAGCGCGACTGCGCAGCAGCTCCTGGTTGCAGCGCTGGCCGACGACGTTCCGCAGATCCGGCGCAGGGCTGCTCTCGTGCTCGGCGCACGCGGAGTCACCGCCGCGTTGCCGACCCTTCTCGAGACGGTGGAGAACGGCCCGAACGACGTCGATGCGGCCGAGGCACTCGGCGTATTGGCCCGGGATGGGGAGCAGGCCGAACGTATCGTGGCCGAGCTCGGCGACCGGTTGGCCGCACCGGCGACCCCGCCTGCTGCCCGCCTCCGGCTCACCCAGGCCCTCGCGGAGATCCCCGGCCCGGCAGCGGAGGCTGCCCTCACCGCACTGGCCGGCGATGATCAGGGTGACGTCGCCCGCAGTGCCGGCTACATCCTCGGCCTCCGCAGCCGCTGACGCCGCACCCCGCGAGCGACCAGCCGCCGCCGTTCAGAGGTAGTGCCGCTGTTGGGCACGCAACCGGCGGTAGCGCTCGTAGGCCTCCTGCGTGGGCCCCAGCCGGGACACCTCCGCCACCGGCACGTCCCAACCATTGGTCGCCGGCGGCCCCTCGGCCCGCGGATCGGTCTCGATCACGATCACGCTCGCGTGCTCCGCCGCTGCCGCCCGGGTGTAGGCGTCCCGGAACTGCGGGATCGTGGCCACCTGTTCGGCGGCGACGCCGTAGCTGCGGGCGTTCGCCGCCAGGTCCATCCCCACGTACCCACCCGAGAGCAGCCCGCTGGCCTGCTCCCGCCTCCGGTAGGCGGTGCCGAACCGCTGCGAACCCACCGACTCCGACAGTGCACCGATCGAGGCGAAACCGTGGTTGTCCAGCACCACCACGATCACCTTCAACCCTTCCTGCGCGATCGTCGCCAGCTCGCTGGGCATCATCTGGTAGGTCCCGTCCCCGACGATCGCCACCACCTGCCCCTCCGGCCGGGCCAACCGCACCCCGATCGCTGCCGGGATCTCATACCCCATGCAGGAGTAGCCGTACTCCAGGTGGTACTGCCCCGGGCCTGCTGCGTGCCAGAGAGCCTGCAGATCCCCGGGCATCGAGCCGGCCGCGTTGATCACCACGTCTCCGGCGCCGAGCAGCCCGTTCAGTGCGCCGAACACCTCCACCTGTGCCGGAGGCTGCGCCCCGGAGGTGCCCGTCACCTGGGCATGTACCGCCTCCCATGCCCGACGGCGGTCGGTCACCTCCTCGCCATACCCCGCCGGCACGCGGTAGTCACCCAGAGCCTCGGTGAGCGCGGACAGGCCACGGGCCGCATCAGCCACCAGCATCGTGGCCGAGTGCTTGGCGGCGTCGAAGCCGGTGATGTTGAGGTTGACGAACTGCACCCCGTCGGCGGCGAACGCCGTCCGGGAGGCCGTGGTGAAGTCCGAGTACCGGGTGCCCACCCCGATCACCACATCGGCCTGGGCGGCCAGCGCGTTCGCCGCACCTGACCCGGTCGCGCCCACACCACCCACGGCGAGTGGATGGTCCCCGGGCAGCGCCCCCTTGCCCGCCTGGGTGTCTGACACCGGGATCCCGGTGGCGTCGGCGAAGGAGGTGAGCTCCGCCGTCGCCCCGGAGTGGATCACCCCACCCCCGGCGACCAGCAGCGGCCGTTGCGCAGACGCGATCACCTGCGCGGCGCGGCGTACCGCCTCGGGTTCGGGAACCGGCCGGGGCACGTGCCAGGTGCGTGGGCGGAACAGTTCGACCGGCCAGTCGTGCGCTTCGGCCTGCACGTCCTGCGGCAGGCAGAGCGTGACCGCACCGGTCTCTGCCGGGTCGGTGAGCACCCGCATCGCCGCCAGCAGTGCTGAGGGCAGCTGCTCCGGACGGTTGACGCGGTCCCAGTAGGCCGAGACCGGGCGGAACGCGTCATTCACGCTCACCTCCGCGCTGCGGGGGTCCTCCAGCTGCTGCAGCACCGCACCGGAGCGGCGGGTGGCGAAGATGTCCGCGGGCAGCAGCAGCACCGGCACCCGGTTGATCGTGGCCAGTGCCGCGCCGGTGACCATGTTGGTGGCCCCCGGCCCGATCGAGGAGGTGCAGGCCAGGGTCTGCAGCCGGCCCCGCGCCCGGGCGAAGCCGACGGCGGTGTGCACCATCGCCTGTTCGTTGCGGGCGAGGTAGTAAGGCAGTGGCGGTTCGTCCGGGTACGGTTTGGTCGCATTCTGCAGCAGCGCCTGGCCCACGCCCGCCACGTTCCCATGCCCGAAGATGCCGAAGGTGGCGGGGATGAGCCGCTGCCGCCGGCCGTCGCGCTCGCTGTGCTGCACCGCCAGGAACCGCACCAGCGCTTGGGCCACGGTGAGCCGGATCGTCTCGGTCATGTCAGGGCCTCGGCGCTCATCTGCGGTCCGCGGCGCGGGTGGCGAAGGTGGCTGCTGTGGCGGCACCGGCGCGGGCGTTCACCTCGGCCACCGGTGCTCCGGCGAGCACGGCCGCGATCTCCTCGACGGTGGGCATCGCGGTGGAGCACTCCAGTCGGGAGGCGACGATCGCGCCGGCTACGTTCGCCGACTCGATCAGCTGTTGCAGCGGCGATCCGGTCAGCAGGCCGTGGCAGAGTGCGCCCCCGAAGGCGTCTCCAGCGCCCAGGCCGTTCACCACCTCGATCGGCGCAGGCGGCACCACGATGCGCTCGGTCGCGGTCTTGGCCAGGGTGCCCGCCGGACCCTGTTTCACGATCGCCAGCTCGACCCCGGCGGCAAGCAGTGCGTCGGCAGCCCGGTCCGGCTCGGACTCGCCCACGGCGATCTCGCACTCCTCCCGGTTGCCGACGGCCACGGTGGCGCGGGTGAGGGCACGTTGCAGCTGGGCGGTGGCCTCCGTGGGGTCGGGCCAGAACATCGGCCGGTAGTCGAGGTCGAGCACTGTGTGACCGCGGCGCGCGCGGTGCGACAGGGCGTAGTGGTGGGCGGTTCGGGAGGGTTCCATGCACAGCCCGGTGCCGGAGACCCAGAACAGCTCGGCGCCGGCGATCAGGTCCAGCGGCAGCTCGTCGGCCTGCAGCTGCAGGTCCGGTGCACTCGGCCGGCGGTAGAAGTACAGCGGGAACTCGTCCGGTGGGAAGATCTCGCAGAAGGTGACCGGGGTGGGTAGATCGGGAACAGTGATCACGTGCTCATCGCTGACCCCGAGGCGGCGCATCTCGGCGCGGACGTACACACCGAACGGGTCGGCGCCCACTCCGGTGAGGACGGCGGACGGCGTGCCCAACCGGGTGGCGGCGACGGCGACGTTCGTGGGGCTCCCGCCGAGGAACTTGCCGAAGCTGCTCACCTGGTCGAGGCCGACGCCGATCTGCAGCGGGTACAGATCCACACCGGCCCTGCCCATGGTGACGACGTCCACGTCGGAGACCTCCTGATCAGCTGCGGCCCGGTGCGGCCGTGATCATGATGCTACGGCTCGACCACTGCCTAGAGTGTGCCCCACCCGGCCACACACCCGCATCCTTATGTCCTAACATATGAACCCATCTGTACGGATTTGTCAGTTCGTTGCGAGGCTGGGAGGCCAATGACCGCCGATGACCCGGCCGTGGTCCGGGCGGAGCTGGACCGCAGCAGTCCGGTGCCGCTCTACCAGCAGCTCGCCACGGCGATCGCGCATGCGATCGAGTCCGGGGAGGTGCTGCCGGGGCGGCGATTGGAGAACGAGATCGCGCTCGCCCAGCGGTTGCGGGTGTCCCGGCCGACCGCGCGGCGCGCCCTGCAGGAGCTGGTGGCCCTGGGCATGCTGGTGCGCAAACGCGGGGTCGGTACCCAGGTGGCACCAGCGCGGGTGCGCCGCAAGGTCGACCTGTCCAGCCTGCATGACGACCTGCAGCGCAGCGGCCGGCACCCGAGCACCACGGTCCTGGAGTACAGCGTGGCGCCGGGCACGGCCGAGATCACCTCGGCCCTCGAGCTGGCTCCCGGTGCCGATGTGGTGACTATCCGCCGGATCCGGCTCGCCGATGGTGAGCCACTGGCCCTGATGACGAACCACCTGGCTCTGGAGATCGCGCCCGGGTACGAGGAGCTCGGCAGCTCCGGACTGTACCGCGCACTGCGGCGGCGCGGGGTGGAGATCCACATGGCGCACCAGCAGATCGGCGCACGGACGGCGACCGCTGCCGAGGCGCGCCTGCTCACGGAGAAGCCGAAGGTGGCACTGCTGACGATGGAGCGGACCGCCTACGACACAGCGGGACACGCGATCGAGCACGGCCAGCACCTCTACCTGGCGTCCCGGTACAGCTTCGCCACCACGCTGTTCGCCTCCTGACCGGCCCTCCGCCCACTGGCCCGGGTGGTTGGGTGCGGCACTCGCTCGGCTGGCAGCCGCGTGCCAAGATCGATGCCGTGCGCTCCCCTCGGACCGACCGCCCGACACTGCCGCCGATGCTGCTGCCGCCCTGGGCGTATCCGCTGGTCGGCATCGGGGCGGTGTTGATCGGCCTGCTGCCGTGGATCCGTGCCGGGCTGCGGCTGCCGCTGCAGAACCTGTGGGGCACGGATACGCTGCCCGAGGCCATGCCGGTGGCGCTGCTACCGCTGAACCAGTACTACCTGCACATCATCCTGGGTCTGCTGGTGACCGCCGGTCTGATCGGCGGAGTGATCGCCCGGGCGGCCCCGCCCGCGCACCGTGCACTCAGTGGCGGGCTCACCGCGGCGGGCACGTTCTTGGCGATGGCGTTCGCCGTGGTGCAGTCCGCGTTGGTGCTCGCCGACGGACTGCGCGACAACGACGAGCGCTCCGGCACGTACCTGGTGCTGATCGTGGCCTGGGCGGTGCTCAGTGCCTTGGGCGGGTTGCTGGTGCTCGTGCTGGTTGCGCGCGCACCGCGGGCGGGCGCCACTGTGGCGGTGGCGCTCGCCGCACCGGGGGTCGGAAGCTGGGCGCAGGCGCTGCTCGCCCCGTCGGTGGCGCTCGCCTCCCCCGCGGTGGTGACCGTCGTCGGGTACCTGCACTGGCTGCCGGCTGTGCTGGTCGGGCTGGCCCTGGCCTGGTGCGGGGCGCGCACCTCGGGGCGGATCGGTGCCTGGGTGATGAGCCTGGTGCTGCTCTGGGTGCTCCCGGCGGTGCAGACTGTGATCGGGTATGTCGCCGGCTTCCGCAGGAGCAGCAGCCTGTGGGAGAGCCTCGGCTCCGGGCTGGACCTGCTCGGACTCGTGCTGGCCCCGGACATCGCCGGTCCGCCGGTCCTGCTCGCGCTGGCGCTCGGTGTGCTCGGTTCGGTCACCATCTGGGCGCTGTTGCGGGTGCGCGCCCGGCGCCTGGACCACCAACTGCGCGAGCACGTCGAGCACCCCCCGACCACCACGCAGCCGCCGGATACGGACACGGCCCGCGACCAGACCTGATCGCGGGCCGTGTCCGGGCGGGCCGAGGGCCTCCGCCCAGGGCAGCTAGGCGACGCCGAACGTCTCCGGCAGCCACATCGACAGCGCCGGCACGAACTGGATGATCAGCAGCATGATGACCAGGGAGATGTAGAACCACATCAGCGGTTTGAAGACCTTCTCCACCCTCACCTCGGCCACCTTGGCGCCGACGAACAACACGGGTGCCGATGGTGGACTGATCACCGCGATGCACATGTTGAACACGATCATGATGCCGAAGTGGATCGGGCTGATTCCGTACTCCACGGCGATCGGCAGGAAGATCGGCGTGAAGATCAGCACTGCCGGGGTGGCGTCCAACGGGATCCCGATGATCAGCAGGATCACCATCATGATCAGCAGGAAGACCACCTTGGAGTCGGTGATCGAGGTCATCCACTCGGCGATCAGCTGCGGCACCCGCGCGTAGGTCATCGCGAAGGACATGATCGTGGAGAGGGCGATCAGGAAGATCACCACGGACGAGGTCCGGGTGGCCTGGAGCAGGATCTGGTAGAAGTCGCGTACCTTCACCGCTCGGTACATCAGCGCGAGCGCCGCCGAGACGACAACCGAGACCGCTGCCCCCTCGGTCGGGGTGAAGAAGCCGAACATGATCCCGCCGATCACGATCAGCACCAGCAGCAGGGACGGGACCGCGCGCCAGAGGACCAGGAGGAACACCCGGAACGTGGGGTAGCCGTCACCGCGCAGGTTCGGCCGCTTGCGCGCGTACAGCCACACGATCACCAGACAGGCGGCACCCCAGAGCACGCCCGGGATGTATCCGGCGAGGAAGAGCGCCCCCACCGAGGTCTGGGAGACCAGTGCGTAGACGATTAGCGTGTTCGACGGCGGGATCAGCATCCCGGCCGGGGCGGAGGCCACGTTCGCCGCTGCCGCCCACCGCATGTCGTACCCGTCGGCCCGCTGCCGCGGAGCCATCGACGAACCCACTGCGGCTGCGCCGGCCAGCGCCGAACCCGAGATGGACCCGAAGAGCATGTTCGCGACCACGTTCGTCTGTGCCAGGGCACCTGGGGCACGCCCGGTGAGCACTTTCGCCAGGTCGATGAGTCTGGCCGCTATCCCGCCGTTGTTCATGATCGCTCCGGCGAGCACGAACAGGGGGATGGCCAGCAGGGCGAACGAATCTAGCCCGTTGAAGATCTTCTGCGCGGCGGTGAAGGCGCCCTGCTCCGGGCTCTGCAGGATCACTAGGCTGATCGCGGCCGGAAGGCCGATGGCCACCGAGACCGAGACGCCGATCGCCATCAGGCCGAACATCCCGATGATCAGGATGCCGGTGACCAGGAATGCGTCGTCCATGGTTACAGCCCCTCATCCATCAGGTTGTCCAGATCGGTGTCGCCACCCTCGGTGATCTCCGCGGCAGGCTTGCGGAGCAGGTCGATGATGTGCAGCAGGCTGTAGATCGCGATCAGGGCGCCTGCGATCGGCACCACCAGGAAGATCTGGCCCTGAGTCACCGGGAGCAGCTGGACGATGCTGGTCCACCCTGCGGAGACGTTGGCGTACCCGCCGTAGATCATGATCCAGACGGCGAAGAAGGCCACGATCAGGTGCGCAAGGATGGAGACTCCACGCACCGCCGTCACCGGCATCTTGTTGACCAGCCAGTCGATGGCCACGTCATCCTTCTCGCCGATCACGTAGGCCGCACCGATCACGCCCTGCCAGATGAAGGCGTAGCGGGCGCTGACCTCGGTCCAGGGCGCGGAGATCCCGAAGAACCGGGTGGTGACCTGAGCCAGCACCAGCGCGACCATGACCGCGAAGAGGATGACGCAGAACCAGCGCAGGAACACGTTCAGTCCGTGGTGGAAGGCGTCGAGTGCTCTCACTCATCGCTCCGATCTGTTGTGGTGTCCCGTCCGCGGAGGCTGAGGCGGGGAGAACGTATCGGCTGAGTCTCGGGGGCCGGTGCGATCCGCACCGGCCCCCGAGACGTCACCGAGCGGTGTCAGCTGCCCGACTCGGCCGGGAACTCCTCGTTAGCCGCCTGGACGGCGTCGTACAGGCCCTGGCGGACGTCGTTGTTGATCGTCTCCTCGATGAGCGGCTGCACCGCCTCGCGGAACGCCTCGATGTTCACGTCGTCGTTGAACTCGGCACCGGCCTCCTCCGAGGCGGCCCGGGACTCCTCGGCATAGGTCACGAAGCCGGAGTTGGCCTGCTCCACCGTGTCCGGGATCAGCTCCTGGAACGCCTGCCGGTCCTCCTCGCTCATCCCGTCCAGCGCCGTGGTGCTGATCAGCAGGTAGTCCGGGATCATCAGGTGCCGGGTGTAGGAGTAGTACGGTGCGACCTCGTCGTGCTTGAGCGCGTTGTAGACGGTCTCGTTGTTCTCTGCGCCGTCGAGTACACCGGACTGCAGGGCGGTGTAGACCTCACCCTGACCCATCGGGGACGCGACCGCGCCCATCATCTCGATCATCTGCACCTGGGAGTCGGACTGCTGCACCCGCAGCTTGAGGCCGCTGAGATCCTCCGGCTCCACGATCGGGTGCGAGGCGTTGTAGACGTTGCGCACCCCGGCATACACGCCGGACAGCACCGTGATGCTCTCCGAGTCCTCGATCGAGGTGTACAGGTCGCCGACCGCCTCCTCGTCGCCGAGCACGGCTGCCTGGGCCTCCGGGCTCTCGAACATGTACGGCAGGTTGAAGACCACGAAGTCCGGGTTGTAGGCCTCCAGCACCGGTGCGCCGACCCACATCATCTCCACGCTGCCGTCGGAGACGTTGTTGATCACGTCCGACTGGGTGCCGAGCAGCTCGTTGGCGTAGACCTCGATGCCGTAACGACCGTCGGTGGCCTCGCACAGGTCCTCGCCGAGCTGCACACCGGCCTGGTACTGCGGGTGCTCCTCGGTCTGGTTGAACGCCAGGCGCCAGGTGGTCTCCGGATCGCAGGAGCCGGCGTCCCCGCCGCCTCCGCCGCTGTCGCCGGAGCCACACGCGGCCAGACCGAGGGTGACGGACACGGTGGTGACCGCGACCGCGAGAGCTTTCTTACGTGTCATGGCAATTCTCCAGACCCTAGGGGGAAGGGGTGGCGCAGGTGCGCCGCCGGGGGGCAGGGGTGGATCCGGCCAGGAAGCCGGCCCCGGGTCGACGTCGACCAGCGCGAGGACGCACCCGGGAACAGTGCGGGCGTGGAGCGTGCCATAGGAGACCTCGTCGTCCGGTGGGCGTCGGTTCTACTGACTGCGGAGGATCCGCTTTGATCTTCGGGAACATAGCCAGCCGATCCCGACAACGTCAATAGTCATACCATATTCTAGTCAATAGTGATACCAAAGTGTGACCAACGCCGGGCGGGCACGGATCCGGACAGACGAAAGGCCCGAGCACCGCATCGGCGTCGCTCGGGCCCTACCTCGGACGAGAACTACTTGCGGATGACCTTCTCCACGCTCATCACCAGCACGACCCGGTCGGGTGAATCCGGCGGCGGCTGGGTGTCCGGCATGCCGTAGCGGCGGCCGAGCTCGACGTAGAACGATCCGGTCGGGTCCGGTTCGGCAGCGACCAGAGTGCCGAGCACCTCGATGAACTCATAGGGGTTCGTCGGATTACTGACTTCCAGCGCCATCCCCGGATTGGCCTGCAGATTGCGGTACTTGCCCCGGGTGGTGGTATGGGTGAACCTGAGGTGCTCACCATCGAAGGCGAACCACATCGGCTCCACCTGCGGTGCGCCGTCGGGCCGGACCGTGGCCAGATGTCCGACGATCGGGTCCTCGAGGAGGTAGCGCAGGTCGGCGGGAATGGATGTCATCCGGTCAGCCTACGACGGCGCACGCACCGTGGGTAGTGACGCTTGCCGGGAAGCCGGCCAGCGGTCACATCCGCTCGGGTGCCGCGATCCCGAGCAGCTCCAGGCTCTGGGCGAGGGCCCGGCGGGTCAGGTCCACCAGCGCCAGACGCCGCTCGCGGACCGGGCTGTCGGAGGCGAGGACCGGGCAGGCCTCGTAGAAGTCGGTGAACGCCCGGGCCAGGTCGTAGCAGAACCCAGCGAGCCGGTGTGGTTCAAGATCGTCGGCCACGGCGTCGAGCACGTCGGCGAGGGAGTCGATCGTCAGGATCAGGGCGCGTTCGGCCGGCGCCAGCCGGTCACCGGCCAGCGCGGGCGCGGACTCCGGTACCTGCAAGCCCCGCTCCGCAGCCCGGCGCAGGATCGAGGTCAGCCGGGTGTGCGCGTACTGCAGGTACACCCCAGTGTTGCCGTTGAACGCGGTCATCCGTTCGGTGTCGAACACGTAGTCCTTCACCCGGGAACCGGACAGGTCGGCATACTTGACCGCGCCGATACCGGCCTGCTCGGCGATCTGGTGCAGTGCAGCCTCATCCAGCTCGGTGCCCTTGGCCTCGGCACCCTCGGCGACCACCTGCTGAGCGGCGGCGACCGCCTGGTCAAGCAGGTCCATCAGCCGCACGGTCTCCCCGGAACGGGTCTTGAACGGCTTCCCGTCCGGACCGAGGATCGAGCCGAACGACACGTGCACAGCCTGGACATCGTCGGTGAGCCAGCCTGCTCGGCGTGCCGCTTCGAACAGCAGCCGGAAATGCAGTGACTGCCGAGAGTCCACCAGGTACAGGATGCGGTCGGCGCCGAGCTCGGTGATCCGGTACTGCAAAGTGGCCAGATCGGTGGTGTCGTAGCCGTACCCGCCGTCCCGCTTGCGCACCATCAGGGCCGCCGGTTGCCCGTCGGGACCGGTCACCTCCTCCGACAGCACCACCAGCGCACCGTCGGAGGTGACGGCGATACCAGCCTCGGCCAGCTCGCCGGCCACCGCATCCAGCCGGTCGTTGTAGGAGGACTCGCCGCGGGAGTCCGCTGCACTGAGCTGGATGCCGAGCCGGTCGTAGACCCGGTCGAAGTAGTACTGCGACTCCGCCACGATCTCCCGCCAGACGGCGAGGGTCTCAGCGTCCCCGGACTGCAGCGCCACCACCCGCTGGCGGGCACGGTCGGCGAAGCCCGGGTCGGCGTCGAACTGGCTGCGCGCGGCCCGATACAGGGTGTCCAGGGCGGAGACCGTGCTGGGCTGGGCGTCACCGGATCCGATCTCGTCGTGGCGCCAGGGGGAGTCCGGGTGCTCGGTGATGTACTGGATCAGCATCCCGAACTGGGTCCCCCAGTCGCCCAGGTGGTTCTGCTTGATCACCTCTGAGCCGAGGAAGGTCAGCACCCGGACCAGGCAGTCGCCGATCACCGTGGAGCGAATGTGCCCCACATGCATCTCCTTGGCAATGTTCGGACCGGAGTAGTCGATCACCGTGCGCACGCCCGCCTGGCTGGCCGGTACACCCAGCCGTGGGTCGGCGCGGCGCGCCTCGGCCTGGGTCCAGAGCGCCTCGTCGGCCACGGTCAGGTTGAGGAAGCCCGGTCCGGAGATCTCCACAGCGCCGACGGCGGAGCTCGCCGGGATCGCCTCGCTCACCCTGGTCGCGACCTCGCGCGGGTTCGCTCCGACCCGCTTGGCCAGGGCGAGCGCAGCGTTCGCCTGCAGATCGGCGTGATCGCTGGGCCGGATCAGCGGGTCGGCACCCGCCTGCTCAGGGTAGGCGGCAGCGATGGCGGCGCCAACAGTGTCGGTGAGCTGCTGGGCCAACGTGGGGATGGCGTGAGGAGACACCGGGCCATCATCCCATCTCGCCGTGGCACCCGTTCACCCCGCACACCGACAGTGCCCGCCGGTCTGGCCACGCTGGCAGCCAGATCGACGGGCACTGTCAGTTGTTTGGTGCGGAGTCAGTCCTTCTTCTCGTCAGTGGACTCCTCTGCGTCCTCCGCGGCCCGCTCCGGGGTCGCAGCGACCGGGGACTCCGGCTGGTCCTCGCTCACCTTGTCGGCCGCGTCCTCCGCGCTGGCGGCGGTGGCGCCGCTCTCGTCCGGGTCCGCGGGGGTGGCCGCGTGCCGGGCCTGTCCACCGGAGGCCGCGCTCGCAGCTACGGGTGCTGCTGCGGTGTCCACCGGTGTGGCGGCGGGCGCATCGTCCCAGTACTCCTCGGCCCACGGGTCCTCGGTCGGCTGGGTGCGCTTCCAGATCAACACACCGGCACCGGCGACGGCCGCACCGACGAGCACCCAACCGATGGTCTTGCCCACCTTCGAGCCGCCTTTGGCCTTGGCCTCCTGCTTCTTCACCGCGTCGGTGGCGGCGCTGAGCACTGAGTCGGCCCGGTCAGCGGCAGCATCCGCGCCGTCGGTGGCCGCCTTGGCGGCGCTCTCCATCGCGTCCACCACCCGCGGGATCACGGTACCGGTGATCGCGTCGTGTGCGGCGTCCACTGCGCCACGGCTCTTCTCCGCATACTCGGCCACCTTCGGAGCGGCGGTCTGCACCCCGGAGCGCAGGGCCCTCTCCACCCGCGGGCTGGCCCACTCCACGGCGGACTCCACCTTGGGCGCTGCCCAGTCCCGGGCGGCGTCCACGCGCGGGCCGGCCCACTCCAGGCCCTGGTCGGCGAACTGCCGCGCTGCCTTGCCTGCGTCCTCGGCCTGCTCGCGGAGGCGCTCGGCGTTGATCTTGTCCTGACGCGACATCTGACTCCCCTAGCTCATGGACCGTAGGCGGGCCACGGTGGTCGGTGATAGTGAGGTTTGCCGCTCCCTATCGTGCCACCCGTTCGGCTGTGGTGCATACGCCACTGGCGAACGAAGCGGTTCACGAGCGCTGGAGAAGTGCGAAGATGGGGCCTATGGACGCGATTCTGCACACCTCTGCCGGCGACATCCGCATCGAGCTGCTCCCGAACCACGCACCCAAGACGGTGAAGAACTTCGTTGAGCTCGCCACCGGGGCGAGGACCTGGACCGATCCGGCCACCGGTGCGGAGAAGACTGAGCCGCTCTACAACGGCACGATCTTCCACCGCGTGATCCCGAACTTCATGATCCAGGGCGGGGACCCGCTGGGTAACGGCACCGGTGGGCCCGGCTACGCCTTCGATGACGAGATCCACCCGGAGCTGAACTTCAACGCCCCGCACGTGCTCGCGATGGCGAACGCGGGGATCCAGATGGGCCGCGGAACGAACGGGTCGCAGTTCTTCATCACCACGGCCAAGACCCCGTGGCTGCAGGGCAAGCACACCATCTTCGGTGCGGTGAAGGACCAGGCGAGCGCCGCCGTCGTGGACCAGATCGGCTCCA
Organism: Candidatus Ruania gallistercoris; assembly: GCA_019116305.1. GTDB lineage: Bacteria > Actinomycetota > Actinomycetes > Actinomycetales > Beutenbergiaceae > Ruania > Ruania gallistercoris. Next base: position 18,770 of record DXBY01000305.1, read on the forward strand.
CCTCGACCGACCCGCGCGATGATCGCCCGGTCGAGGACATCGTGATCACCTCGATCGAGATCGTGGACTGACCTCCTGCTGAGCCTGCTCCGGCGTCGATGACGAACTACCCCTCCGCCCCGCAGCCGCACGCCGGT
>DXBY01000306.1 GCA_019116305.1 Candidatus Ruania gallistercoris
CGACCAACCTGGCCGGCTACAACTACGGCGCCATCCTCGAGGACGCCTCCGGACAGCGGGTGGACGCGATCGGCTTCTACCACGAGGACGTCAACAACGACTGCGATGTCGAGGGCGAATGGCTGCAGGACGCCCTGCAGCACCGGCTGGACGAGTCCCACCAACGAGTCTCCAACACCGGGGACATCGAGGCGGACTGGATCATCGCCCCGCGGACCGTGGGCGAGCCGAACGCGACCGAACAGGACGTGCCCCGCATCGACAACGGGCTGCGGATCTCCGAGTTCACCAACGGCGGGGACACCTCCACCTGGGACCAGTACGTGGAGGTCACCAACTACGGGGACGACACGGTCGACATGACCGGCTACCAGCTCTTCCGCTGCGGCGAGAACGGCACCCAGTACCTCCAGCTCGGCGCCCTGCCCGAGGGCACCACCCTGGACCCGGGCGAGAGCTACCTCGCCGCCCGCGCCAACGGCGCCCACGCCGACGAGGCCGACATCACCTACGGCACCGCCATGCACTGGCGCGACTCCGGTGCCATGCTGCTCACCGCCGAGGACGAGATCATCGACCGCGTGGGGGTGTACAACAACAAGAACAGTGCCTGCAACGACGGCCGGCCGATCCACGAGAAGCTGAACCACTTCGACAACACCACGCACCAACGCATCTCCGACACCGGCGACAACCTCACTGACTTCATCCAGACCGCCACCCGCACCCCGGGGGTCGAGGACCCGTCGACGGAGTACGAGCCGGTCCCCGAGTGGGGCGGCTTCCGGGACGTGCGGATCAGCGAGATCACCGCGGCCGGACCTGCCGGCGGGAGCGATGAGTTCTTCGAGCTCGGCAACTACGGGGACCAGCCGGTGGACCTGTCCGGGTGGAGCGCCTACCGCTGCTTCGGCACCGGCCAGCCCGGAGTCGGCGAGTCGGTGCAGATCGCCGACCTGGACGCCACGATCGAGCCCGGGCAGACCTACCTCGGCGTGTCCGCCGGGGCGCCGGCGGCGCTGCAGGAGATCGCCGACGGCGTGTACGAGACCGGTCTGAACCACACCGACGGCTATGGCCTCTACCTCACCGACGAGAACAACCAGCTCGTGGACGCATTCGCCTCCTACGACGTGATCGTTGACCAGTACACCCCGTGCCGGCTCGGCGAGGAGGCACGGAACTGGACGAAGACCGACGAGGGCGAGAGCTACACCCGCGCCCAGGCCACCGGGGACAACGAGCTCGACTTCGTCGTGACCGCTGAGCGCACCCCCGGTGAGCTGATCGACGCCGAGATCGTCGATCCCACCGAGCCGCTGCCCGGTGAGCTGGACCCGGTGGAGGTGGACACGAACCACATGCCCGGTACCCCGGTGACCACCGATACCGGCGACGCCACCGGCATCACCACCTCGGACCAGTCCGGCAGCACACTCGAGGTGACCGCCCGGGTGGCGGACCTGCGCGAGACGAGCGACGCCGTCGTGCGGGAAGGGGTGAGCCCCGTACCCGTGCCGGAGACGCTGGAGATCGACGGCGAACAGATCGTGGCCGAGCCGGGCGAGGTGACCGCCTCCGGCACCGGCTACCCGTTCCAACGGTTCGAGATCGCGGCCACCGAGGACGCCGAGTTCGTCTGGCACGGCACCGCGACCGCGCGGAACGAGTTGCAGCTGCTGATCTGGTCCGACGGCGCCTGGCAGGGTGCCGATACCGCCGTCCCCTCGGCGGACGGTGACCTCACGCTCGCCACGGACGTTCCGCCGTCGGCCATCTCCGAGGGCACGGCGCACCTGCTGGTGATCGACGGTCCGCGCACCGAGGGCGGCCTGATCGAGGAGATCGGCGTCCACGACAATGCGTTTGCCGATCCGGGCAGCTACGACGTGGCGATCAACCACATGCCGGACACCCAGTTCCTCGCCGAGGGGTTCCGGGACGTCTTCCGGCAGCAGGCGACCTGGGTGATCGCGAACGCCGCGGCGCGCAACATCGGGTACAGCACGCTGACCGGTGACATCGTGGAGAACTGGATGAACGGCAACCACCCGCAGGAGCGGGCCGACCGGGAGTTCCAGGCCGCACAGAACATCATCGATCTGCTGAACGAGGCCGATGTGCCCAACGGTGTGCTGCCGGGCAACCATGACAACTTCTGGGGCCGGGACAACACGCTGTACAACGAGTACTTCGGGCCGAGCATGTTCGAGGAGGAGTCCTGGTACGGCCAGGCGTGGGCGCCCGGGGACAACTCCGCGCACACCGACTACTTCTCCGAGGGCGATGTGGACTTCCTCGTGATCAGCCTGCCCTACCGGCCCAGCAACGAGCAGCTGGCGTGGGCGTCCGAGCAGGCCGCAGCGCACCCGGAGCACAGCGTGGTCGTGTCCACCCACTCCTACCTGCACACCAGCGGCGTGCGGGACAACGTCGATCTGCGCCACCCGGCCACCGGTGAGGCCGTGTGGGAGACGATCGTGGCCCCGAACGACAACGTGTTCCTCGTCCTCGGCGGGCACTACCACGGCGTCTCCACCCAGTACGGCGACCCGGTGACCGGTGAGCAGACCGACGCCACCGAAGTGACGCCGGGCACCGTGGCGGTCGAGAACGTCGGCGCCTCCGGCCGGATGGTGGTGGAGATGCTCGCGGACTACCAGGGCTACCGGTCCACCCAGGCCGAGGACCCGACCGTCACGCGGGACGACTGGCTGGACCGGGACACCGGGTTCCAGCGACTGCTGCAGCTGGACCTGGATGCGGGTCTGATGGCGGTGAACGCCTACTCCCCCACGCTGGACACCTTCGAGTCGTGGCGCTACGACGAACCCGCCTACCGCGGGGACGATGCTCGGTACGACGCGAGTGACGAGGAGTTCGTGGTGGAGGTGGACCTGGTCCGCAGCACCACGCTACAACCGGCGATGTGGGCAGTGACCGGACCGGCCGAGGAGATCGACGGCGGCACGGTGGCGCCTGGGGAGTCGGCGCAGGTCCAGCTCCCGACGGCGACCGATGTGGACCGGCTCTGGTACGCCCGGGTCGACGACGCCGACGGCAACACGGTCACCTCGGTGCCGGCGGTGCTCCCGGCCGCGTCCACACCGACGGATCCGCCGACCGACGACCCGGATGAGGAGCCGACGGACGGCGGCGGCGAACCGGGCGACGGGTCCGACTCGGCCGAGGACGGGTCGGGCGCCGGTAGTGCCGGCGACCCGGATGCCGACAACCCGGAGGCTGGTGCAGGCTCCGATGACGGCAGCGGACTGCCGGTCACCGGTGCCACCGTGCTCGGCCTCGCCGTGGTGGCGCTCCTCCTGCTGGCAGCCGGACTGCTGCTCCGCAGGCGGGTGGCAGCGGCGCGGGCGCAGGCCTAGGCGGTCGGAGTCACACACACGCAGTGCCCCGGACGCGAGTGGCGTCCGGGGCACTGCGCGCTTGTCAGGCCAGGTCGATGTTGGCCGCGTCCGGCCCCATCCGCAGCTCGGCAGCCAGGGAGTCGGCGAACCGGTCCAGCGCGTGCCGGCCCAGGGAGAGGTGCAGCCGCGGGTCGACCAGCTCCATCTCCATCAGCACCGGCTCCCCGTCTCCGGCGGGCACCATGTCCACCCGGGCGTAGGCCAGCGGTCGGCTGGACAGGCTGCGCCCGGGGATCCTCGCCCGCGCGAACGCGAGTGCCGCCTGACCAGCCTCGATCTCGGCGGGCGTGGCCTTGTACTCGGCCATCTCCTCCGCCTCGACGCCGTCGGTGCCGGCGACCTCACCGACGTCGGTGAGCTCGGCGTCCTTCTTCATCGCGTGCGAGTAGGTGCCGTGGAAGTACACCAGCGCGATCTCACCGTGCTCGTCCACCTTCGGCATGTACCGCTGCACCATCACCGACTGCCCCTCGTTCAACAGTCGCATCGCGTGCTCGATCGCATACCGCCGGGAGTTGGCGTCGGTGGCGGTGTACCGGCCTGCACCCACCGAGCCGGCGCTGACCGCCGGCTTGATCACAAAGTCCTCCCGGGCCGGGAACCGGTTGTGCAGTGCGCGTTTGTCGTAGCCGCGGTCCGGTTCCAGCCAGGTGGTCTGCACCACGCGGAGCCCGTGGTCCTCCAGTGCCTGCAGGTAGTGCTTGTCCGTGTTCCAGCGCACCACGTTCGGCGGGTTGACCAGCCGGGGCACCGAGCCGGCCCACTCGATGAACTCCCGCCGCCGGGAGGTGTAGTCCCAGGTGGAGCAGATCACCACCATGTCGTAGGCGGTCCAGTCCACGTCCGGGTCGTCCCAGACCACCGGTTCGGCGGCAATGTCCCGCTCGGCGAGCGCCGGGATCAGCGGCGCATCCGCTTCGTACAGGTCGGGATAGTCGGCGCAGGTGACGAGGGCGAGGCGTGGAGTGGTCACAGAGCAAACCGTACCGTCGCCTCAGTTGGACCGGCGACGTTCCACCGCATGCTCAGAGCTCTCCGGCGTAGACCGGCTCGCCTCGGGTGCGAGGCTGTGCGCCTCACCCGTCGGGATCCACGCTGCGACCTTCGATGCCGGCGATCACGTGCTCATCGCCGTCACCACGCATACCGGCCGCGTAGTGCCAGCCCTCGAGCGCACCTGGTGCAGTGAGGTCGGCGTCCTCGGGGAGCGCGGCCGTGCGCACCCTCGTCCAGCCCAGCCCGTAGTCGAACCAGACCTGGACCTCGTCGCCGGCGAGCACGACGGCCCATCGGTCCCCTTCCTGGAGCGGGGTGAGGTTGTTGCTGCAGCACGAGTTCGAGAACTGGCCGTCCAGCCGGAAGTCCAGGCCGACCTGACCCTTCGTCGAGGTCCACGCGACGATGTAGTTGTCCGCGTCCTGGACGTAGCCGGCGAACATCGCGTTCTGGCCGGCGGTATTCCCCGCCCAGCTCCCGTGGTCCACGACCACTGCGGCCTGGGCCGAGGCGGGACCACTCTGGTGCGTCACGAAGCCGAAGTACCTGTCGTCGCCGCCGCCGGTCAGCGCGCCGTCGCCGATGGTGATCTCCGGCAACGCCTCTTGGTCGTTCGGCTGCACGAGCTCGTACTCGGCGCTGGTGTCGGTCGCGAAGCTGTCATCGACGCCGACGGCGGGGTAGGCCTCCGGCTCGAACAGCACCCGGGAGGTGGCGATCGCCTGGATCGCACGGTCTGCCCAGGTCACCGTCGCGGTGAAGTTGGCCTCGGTGTGCAGGCCCACCGGTTCCTCGGTGGCCACGTCGAAAGCGATATGACGTCCCTCACCGGGCTCAAGCGTGAGCGAGGTGGTGTCCACGGCCTCCGTGGTCCAATCCCGCGGCGGCGAGAGCCGCACCTGAGCGTCTGTCACAGTCTCGGCGGTGTCGTTGACGACGGCGACGACCACCTGGCCGGTGCCGTCCGCCCCCGAGATCACCGCGCCGACCTGGTAGACCGACAGCCGGTCGTCGACTGCGCTGGGCTCGGGTCGTGTGTCCGGGATCTCGACCTCACCTGGCTCCAACCGCGGTGGATCGCCGTAGAAACCCGATCGCGCACCGAACAACGCCAACCCACCACCGCTGGAGGTCAGGCGCACCGTCGCGGTGTCACCGTCGAGATCGCTGACGTCGATCGGCACCGCGATCCGATAGCCGTAGTTGGCGCCGTGGTCACCCACCGAGTCCCGGCTCCTGCCGGCGAGGGCGAGCGGCGAGTACGGATCGTCCGGCAACGCCTCCACAGCCCGCTGCGTGCCGTTCACCTCGACGGTCAGCTGCGTGGGGTAGCGGCGCGCAGCGCTGGCATGCACGGTGTCGTACCAGCCGTCCGGCTGCGCCGCCGCCACCTCGAGCACGAGGGTCGCCCGCTCCTGCTCGGCGATGCCCTCGGGCACGGACATCTCGTACTCGAAGTGCCCGCGACCGTAACCGGTGACCGAGTCGGAGCCGTCCGCCTGCGAGACCTCGGTTCCTCCCGACCACGCGTAGTCCGTGGGAGCCAACGGCGAGAACACACCGGGTTCCTCGTTCGGCACGTCGTAGGTCAGGTAGTTCTCGGCGATCGTCTCGCCGTCGATCTCGATCCAGAACCACACGTAGCCACTGCGCAGCTCGTCCGGAGCCTGCACCTCGACAGTGTCGACGTCGGTCACCGTGTATCGCTCGGGCGAGATCTGCTGCGAACCCTCGGCAGCATTGCCGACCCAGTCGCCGGCGGCATCGTGACCTCCGATGCGCCAGTTCAGCGTGGCACCCTGCAGGTCGTAGTCACTGAAGTGCGAGATCTTGATCGGGACAGAGATCATCTCACCTGCTGCAACGGTCCGGGTGGACTCACCGACCATCGCGATCGCATCATCCGCCTGCAGCATCCCGACGATGCGCGGGTTGCCGTCGTGGTCGAGGTACGGCGCCACGTTGGGCTGCCGGTCGAACGTGAGTGGCGTGTTCTCCTCGTGCTCCTGATCGGTCAGCTGCACTGCGACATAGCCGTTCAGACGTTCATAGCTGCGGAACGTGCTCATGATGTGCTGGAACCTGCCCAGCCCCAGGGTGAACTCGGAGTTCAGCCACGGCTGCCCACTCTGCGCACCGTTGTTGAAGTTCCACGTCGAGCCCGGGTACACCTGGGGATCGAAGCGATCGAGCAGGTCCTTCCACTGCTCGTAGGTATTCAGGTAGAAGTGGAAGTCGTTCAGGTCGGTGTCGGCGACGTGGCCGTTCTGGCAGCAGGCGGAGTTGTCGACCACCAGGCGTGTTGAGTCGAGCTCGCGGGTGCGTTCCACCATCGCGGCAACGTAGTCCCACGAGTCCTCCGGAATGGGCTGGTTCCACGGGTCGTCACTGATCCCCCACGCCTCGTTGAACATCGTCCAGATCACGATCGAGGGATGGTTGTAATCGCGCTCGATGGTGTTCGTGAGCATCTCTTCGAACAGCTCTTCGGCCTCCGGGTCGCCGGCGGAGAGCCATCCCGCGTTCGGCAGGTCCTGCCACACCATCAGGCCGAGCTGGTCCGCCAGGTGGTAGTAGGCCGGCTCGTTGACCTTCAAGTGCGTCCGGATCACGTTGTAGCCCTGCTCCTTGGCCGCCAGCATGTCGTAGAGCATCGATCCGCGGCCCGGCTCCTCCGCAGTGCCGGTCCGCAGGTCCGGACCGGCCGTCACACCGGTGTAGGTGTAGACGCCCCACGGGTTGTACCCCTGGTCCAGCACGCCGCGCACGTAGATCGGGCGATTGTTCAGGTGGATGTACTGGTACTCGCCCTCCTGACCGGGCGCCCAGTCCCGTTCGATGCTGCGCATCCCGAAGGAGGTGCGCACGCCGTCCTGGTCCAGCAGCCGGAAGTCCGCGGTGTAGAGCGCCGGATCGTCCGGCTCCCACAGCTGCGGATCCTCGATCGGCACCCGCACACTGCCGCGCCCGTCCTCGAGCTGGACCCGGGTTCGTGTGTGCACCACCTCCCCGTCCGGATCGGTGATCGTCACCAGCACCGGCGGCCGTCCGCGCACGCCCTCTGCCGCAACGTCGATCGTCACGAACGATTCCGACGGCGCACGTGCGTCCCCCTCGAAGGTCAGCTCGGGGGTGACGTGGGTCTGGGTCAGGCGCGCATCGCCATAGGGCTCGATCCACACCGACTGCCAGATGCCGCCGATGTCGGTGAACCACCCGGTCTCGCCGTCATCGCGAGGCTGGCCGGTCTGCTTACCTTGCGGGTACGGGCTGTCCGGCGTGGTCGGTGGAGCGACGACGCGGATCGCCACGGTGTGGGTGGATCCGGGCTCGAGCCGTCCGAGGTCAGCGGAGATCTCGGTGTTGCCGTCGCCGGTGTAGGGCAGGACCTCTTCGCCGTCCAACCAGACGGCGGCACCCCAGTCGGCAGCACCGATGCGAAGTCGTGTCCGGTCGGTGCCGAAGTCCTCCGGCACGGTGAACGAGCGCTGGTACCAGACGGTGCCGCGGTAGTTGTTGTGATAGCTGCGGAAGATCTCGTTGGTGGCCAGGCTCTCCTCGCCCCACGCAGCGAGCGACTGGTAGCCGAACGGTACCCGGATCGCATGGTCCAGCTGGTGCTCGGGATCGAACCAGCCCTCCTGCACCCCCACGTCCTCCGGGTCGAAGTCGAAGGACCATGTGCCGTCGAGGGTGAGCCAGCGGTCGTCGGTGAAGGGACGGCGGTCCGCGTCCGGGCGCGGGTACTCACCGCGGGCCGGGTCGGTGTCGGCGCTCAGCTCGAGCACGACCTCGTCCTCGACCGCGGACGAGGCGAACGTGTACCCCTCCATGCTTGCGACGATGAGCGCGCTGCTCTCGGGCACGTCCGGCAGCTCGAATGAGCCGTCCGCAGCGGTCAGGGTCGAGATGCCGGTGCGGGAGGCATGCACGGTCGCCCCGGCGAGGCCGCTACCGTCCTCGGCATCGAGAACGGTCCCGGTCACTGTGGCCGTCGTGCCGCCCTCTGGGTCGGGCATGGGATCTGGCGGCGCGATAGCCGCACTGGGGCTGACGGTGAGGGCGAGGCCCAGGGTGACCATGGCAGCCGTCAGCGTGGCGATGAGCTTCGAGTTCCGGCGTCCATTGGCGGAGTGCATGCGCATGGGCGTCGACGCTAGCAACGACAGTCACGATCCACAAGGGTCAATTTTGTCGTTGTAACCTATGCAGCATCTGCTGCTATCGCTGCTATAGAGCCGATATGCAGCAGAATTGGAGCATCGCCTCTGTAACGTTACGCATCACCGTGTCCGGTATGTGGAAGGATGGCTCGGTGAGATCGTCCAGGCCGTCCCAGATCGGCGTGCGGGAGGTCGCCGACCTGGCCCGCGTGTCGCCGACCACTGTGTCCAACGTGCTCTCCGGGAACCGGCCGGTCAGCGAAGCCACGAAGGAGCGAGTCCGGTGGGCGATCGACGAGCTCGACTACCGCCCCAACCACTCCGCCCGCAACCTGCGGCTGCAGCGGTCCGGGATCATCGCCCTCGCCCTTCCTGAGGTGCGCGTGCCGTACTTCGCCGAGCTGGTGCATGATCTGGCACGGGCGGCAGGTGACCGCGGCTACCGGGTGCTGGTCGAGCAGACGGAGGGCCGCACGGAGTCCGAGCACGCCGTCATGCACGGACTGGACCGCGGCATGGTGGATGGCATCATCTTCAGCCCGCTCGGGATCACCCGCGAGACCTTCGAACAGCGCCGGGGCAGCACACCGATCGTGCTCCTCGGCGAGCGGATCCTGGGCGCCGACGTCGACTACGTCGGGACGGACAACGTGGCGGCGGCCGCGGATGCGACCGCACACCTGGCCTCGCGCGGACGCCGCCGCATCGCCGCCATCGGTGATCAGGGCGGCACCGGTGGCACCGGCCCGCAGCGCACCCGCGGCTACCGGCGCGCGCTGCGACAAGCGGGCATCCGCTACGACGCCCGACTCGTGGTCCGCACGGCCGCCTACCACCACAGTGACGGCGCGAAGGCGATGGCCGAGCTTCTGGACCGCGACGTCGAGCTCGACGCCGTCTACTGCTACACCGACCTGCTCGCCATCGGTGCGATGCACACGCTGCGTTCGCGGGGCCTACGGATCCCGGACGACGTCGCCGTCATCGGCGCCGACGACATCGACGAGGGCCGCTACGCCGCTCCCCCGCTGACCACCGTGACCCCGGATACGGCATCGATCACGAGCACCGCACTCGACCTGCTGATCCGCCGGATCGCCGATCGCGAGGCACCGGTGAGACAGGTGCTCGTGCCGCACACGATCGAGGTTCGCGAGAGCACCTGAGCGCGGACCGGCTCGGATGCCGGACTCAGCGCGGCTCACCTCGGACGCGTCTGATGCCTCAGCCGGGTGCCGCAACGACCGGCGCGAGGAGAGCGAGCACGAACGCCGCACCTGAGGCCGCGGCCCGCACCTGATTCCACCGCCGCCAGGGCCGGGCGAACTCTCGCCAGGCGCGCGCTGCACCACCGCCGAGGAGGCCAGCAGGACGGGCGTACCGGCGTAGCCGAGCGCGAACAACGGGGTCTTCACCGCCTCGTTCGCAGCGGTCATCGCGGCGGCGCCCACGGCGCCGGCTTCCTCCAGGACGGGCAGTCGGTGGCCCGGGTCGCCCGCACAGTAGGCTACGTCTCAGAGGTCGGCTTCCGGCGGGCGTTCGCACGAGTCACCGGGACAACACCCGGGGCGGTGCGCAGAGGCGGGGCTGAGTCGGCACGAGACCAGCGGCACGACACTGTGGTCGGCGGAATTCCACCGTTTCGGTACGCCCCCCGGGACTCGAACCCGGAACCCAGTGATTAAGAGTCACTTGCTCTGCCAATTGAGCTAGAGGCGCTAGCGCGACAGTGATACTAGCAGCCGCCACGCACCGGAAGCGAACCGGTCGCGGCCCAGCGGAGGCGGCTCTGCGGCCCCCGATAGGCTGGCCGGACACCGACTCTCTGGAGGCCTGTTCGATGTCCCGTCTCGAGGTGGGTGCACCCGCACCCGAGTTCTCCCTGCCCGCCGCCGATGGCTCCACGGTGAGCCTGTCCGAGCTGCTGCCGACGGCGGAAAACGGCGTGATCGTGTACTTCTACCCGGCTGCGGGCACACCCGGCTGCACGAAGCAGGCCTGCGATTTCCGGGACTCGCTCGCCTCGCTGGCCGGTGCTGGCTACGCCGTGGTGGGTATCTCCCCCGACTCCGTGGACAAGCTCGCACAGTTCGTCGAGGACGAGTCGCTAACCTTTCCGGTGCTCAGTGACGTTCAGCACACCGCGCTCGAGGCCTACGGCGCCTGGGGTGAGAAGAAGAACTACGGACGCACCTACACCGGCGTGATCCGGTCCACGATCGTCGTCGCCCCGGACGGAACTGTGGCCCTGGCCCAGTACAACGTCCGCGCGACCGGGCACGTGGCCAAGCTCCGCCGCGACCTGAAGATCGACTGAGGCAACTCGCGAGGAGGATCACTGGTGGGATAGCACCACCGATGCGACTCACGAGCCGTGCGGATCGGCTACGGCGGGTCCTGCAGGAAGACCTCGCCGATCACGTCCAGCATCCGCGCCTGGGCGAGCCGCGCGGCCTCCGGATCGGCCTGGATCAGGGCGCGGATCAATGCGTTCACCATGATCGTCTGGGACAGCCGCGAGGTGCGGGTGATCTCGTCCCGGAACGAGCCGGCGCCCAGCGCGGAGACGAAGCTGACGGTGGCGATCTCGGTCAGGGGTGAGGTGGTGAACGCGGTCATCGCGATCAGCGCTGCCCCGGCACTGCGCGCCGCGCGCGCCGACTGCACCGTGGGTCGGGTGGACCCGGAGCCGCTGACCACCAGGCAGACGTCCTCCGGCGACAGCAGCCGCGCGCGGACCCCCTGGGCCACATGGTCCGTCGGCGCCTCGGCATGGCGGCCGATCGCGTTCAGCCGCATCGCCGCCTCCATCGCGACCGGTGCGGACAGACCGTTGCCGACCACCAGGATCGAGCGAGCAGCACGGAGCAGATCCACCCCGCGCTGCACATCCTCGGGGTCGAGCAGCGCGGCCAGATCGTGCGCGGCACTGGCCATGTCCCGCACGTAGGCACGCACCACACCGACGGCGCCGCTGTGGTCGGTCACGGCCGGTTCCGCTGCGCTCAGGCCCAGGTCCCGGGCGAGGAGCACCCGCAGCTGCGGATACCCGGTGAACCCGAGCCGCTGCGCAGCGCGCACCACGGTGGCGCGCGAGGTTCCCGCGGCGTCAGCGACGTCCTGTGCGGAGGCCTCGATGGTCCAGTCCGGTCGGTCGATGAACACCTGCGCCACCCGCTGCTCGCTCGGGTGCAGCCCAGAGACGCCGGCGCGGATCAGCGCCGGGACCGAACCCATCTCCGGGATCACCGTGCCGCTCATCCGGCCTCGTTCCTCATGCTGCCTCGACCGGACCGGTCCTCGTCGCGGCCGAGGGCCGGGCCGAACCGGAGATGATCCGCCGCCGCACCGCAGCGGAGATCTGGTCCACGATCACGGTCACCCCGATGATCACCACGAGCGTGATCCCGATCCGGTCCCAGACCCGGCCGTTGAAGAGCTGCCCCAGGATGGAGCCGATCCCGCCGGCGCCGACGATACCCAGGATCGCACTGGCCCGGATGTTGATCTCGAACCGGTACAACCAGAACGCCACGATCTCCGGCAGCACCTGCGGCACCACCGCCCAGCGCAGCACCTGCGCCTTGCTCGCCCCGGTCGCGGTGAGCGCCTCGACCGGGCCGGTGTCGATCCCCTCGATCGCCTCGCTGGAGAGCTTGCCGAGCGTGCCGATCGAACCGATGCCCAGGGCCATCGTGCCGGCCAGCGCGCCGAGGCCGAAGATCGGGATCATGAAGGCGATCGCGAGCACGATCTCCGGCAGGGCGCGGATGATGTTCAGCAGCTGGCGTACCGGCAGCACCACCCAGCGCGGTGCCACGTTCGAGGCGGCCAGGAAGGACAGCGGGAAGGAAAGCAGTGCGCCGATCACCGTGCCCATCCAGGCCATCTGCACCGATTCGAACATGTACCCGAACGTCTTCGTCCAGTACTCGCTCCACGGCATGGTGAACGGGTTCTGCAGCACCCCGTCGGCCATCAGGGCAATGTACGCGGGGGACTCGGTGAAGATCTGCGGGAACCGCTCCCAGCGCGCGTCCACGGCGAGCAGCGCCGCCAGGGCGATCGCGCCGGTGATCACCACCACCAGGGTGGGCCGCAGCTTCGAGGGCGGCTTCGGCCGGACGGTGCTGCCCGTGGTCCGGGTCTTGGTGGCGGTCACGTCAACCTCCTCCGGGCCGCGCGGGAGGCTTGGTCGAGCACGAACACCACCACGAACAGGGCCACCACCACTGCGGAGACCGAAGAGTGGTCCAATCGGGTCATCAAGAGGTTGATGACTTCACCGATCCCCCCGGCGCCGACGAAGCCGAGCACCATCGAGGCCCGCAGGTTCAGCTCGAACACGTAGAAGCAGTAGGACAGGTAGTTCGGTGCCACCTGCGGGAAGATCGCGAACCGGGCGCGCTGGAACCGGGTGGCGCCGGCCGCCTCGACCGCCTCCACCGGACCACGGTCCACGGCGTCGATGCTCTCCGGGGTGAGCTTGGCCACCACGCCGATGTTGAACACGATCAGGGCCAGGATGCCCGGGAGCGCTCCGGTCTGCACGAACGCCACGAACAGCAGACCGTAGGCGATGTCCGGCAGGGACCGGATCAGGGAGAGGAAGAACTTGGCGACCTGGTAGACCGCACTGTTCGGTGCGGACACCTTGGAGGCCAGCATGGACAGCCCGAGCGCGAGGATGCAGCCGACCAGGCTGGCGATGATCGCGATGTACAAGGTCTCCAGGAAACCTTCGATCACTGCCGGACGGGTGAGGATCTGCCAGTTCGGGTGCAGGTAATACCAGATCACGTCACTGCCGCGGGTGAGGTTCACGATCAGCGGGGTGAGGGTGAACTCCACCCCGATCCCGGCCCACACTGTGATCGCCACGAACGCCACCAGCCCCGCGATCATCGCCGCCGACGGCGGTGGCTTGCGCGGGCGGTCCCGGCTCGTGGCGCTGCTGGTCGCCTGCGGCGCGGAGGTGCTCACGCCACTGACCCGGGCTCTCGTTCGGCCACGTCCTCAGCGGTCAGGGACCGGCCGTAGATCTCTTCGAAGACCGCATCGTCGGCCTCGGCGGCGGTGCCGTCGAAGACCACCTTCCCGGCGCGCATCCCGATGATCCGGTCCCCGTACCGGCGAGCCAGGTCGAGGAAGTGCAGGTTCACCACGGTGGTGATCCCCAGGTCGCGGTTGATCCGTTGCAGGTCCCGCATCACCGCGTTGGCGGTCGGCGGGTCGAGTGAGGCCACCGGCTCGTCGGCGAGAACCACCTGCGGGTCCTGGGCCAAGGCCCGGGCGATGGCCACTCGCTGCTGCTGCCCGCCGGAGAGCTGGGAGGCGCGGATGTAGGCCTTCTCCACGATGCCGACGCGCTCCAGGGCGTCGAAGGCGGCCTCCTTGTCGTCGGCGGAGAACCAGCCGAGCAGCGAGCGGATCGCGGAGGTGGAGTGCAACCTGCCGGTGAGCACGTTATTCATCACCGACGTCCGGTTGACCAGGTTGAAGGACTGGAAGATCATCCCGATGTCCGAGCGCAGCGAACGCAGCCGCCGCTTGCTCGCCCCCACCAGGTTCTCCCCGTTCACGGAGAGCTCACCGCCGGTGACCGGCACCAGACCGTTGATCGTGCGAACCAGCGTCGACTTGCCGGCGCCAGACAGGCCGACCACCACCACGAACTCACCGTCCGGGATGGTCAGGTTCACCCCGTCCAGACCTTTGGTGCCGTTCGGGTAGGTCACCGACACATCACGGAACTCGATCATGTTCACCTCTTGAGTGCTCCTCGGCGCGCGGGGCAGGCGTCTCAGCCCGCCCCGCGCGAGGTCCGAACCAGGGCTCACAGGTCGGCGAAGTTCGCCTCCACCTCACGGGCCTCCTCGAGTGCGTCCAGGTCGGCCGGAACCAAACCCTCGATGGAGTACACCTCGTCATACATCTCGGCCCCCTCTTCGGTCTCCATCACGGCGACCATGGCGTCCGAGATCTGCTGGGTGAGCTCGTCGGAGAGGTCACCGGCCACGGCCACGCCGTCGTTCGGGATCTCGTTGGAGTAGGCGAACACGGTGACGTTCTCACCGATCTGCGGGTCCTCCTCCACGAGCTCGTCCCGTGCGTCGTCGAAGCTCACCCCCACCGGGTAGTCGCCGCTGGCCACGTTCAGGACCGAGTTCGGGTGACCGCCGGCGAACTGCGTGTTCAGCGTCAGCGGGTCCAGGTCGGCCACACGTTGCAGCTGGGTGGCCGGGTAGTAGTAGCCGGAGGCCGAGGACGCGTCCACCATGGAGATCGGCGTGTCCTGCTCGATCAACGCCAGCGCGTCCTCACCGGCAGGGCCGGTCTCGGCTTCGTCGGTGCCGTTGCAGAAGGTGTAGACCGAGCCATCGTCGTTGGTCACCTCGACGACGTCGTCCAGGCAGTAGGTGTCCGGATCGTTGGTGAACCACTGGGTGTGGTAGGTCGGCGAGCCGTAGCGCACCGACTGCAGGATGATCTCCGCGCCGGACTGGTCCGCGGCCTGCACCAGCGCGATCGGGCCGAACATGCCGATGTGTGCCTGACCGGTGCCCATCGCCGTCACCAGGGCGGCGTAGCTCTCCGAGACGAAGGTCTCCACGGGGATACCGATCTCCTCGGAGATCAGCGCACCGAGTGCGTCCGCGTCCTCCACCAGGGAGTCGACCTCCTGGGAGGGCACCAGACCCAGGATCAAGGTCTCCGGGTTCTCGACGGTCTCCTCCTGACCCCCACCGTCGCCGGAGTCACCCCCGTCAGCGGAGTCATCGGACTCGTTCGGGTTGCTGCCGCACGCCGTCAGTGCCAAGGCCGCCACGGCGCCTACGGCGGCCCAACACAGGTTTCGCTTCATCGTTCGCACCTCATGGTTCGGTGGTGCCGCGGCACCGGAATCGTGTGCCGAAACGTCATTACACCAGGCGCCTCGGCGGTGAACACAGATTTCACGGTACTGACCGCATCGCCGACACGCCAGGAAACGGGAGATTGCATCTCGGTAACCGTTTGGTGGCCGCGCGAGACCACTACACCCAGACGGACGAACAGCACCTCGGTGCCCCGGCAACCGGCAGTTGCCCCTCGCGGTGCTCCGTCGTCAGCGGGCCTGGACAGCCCACTCCCGCAACGCCGGGAGCAGGTCCTCGAAGGTGGTGCCGGTGTAGGAGCTGGGCTGCTGACCGGTGCCGAACCGGTCGATGAAGAAGCCGGTGCCGCCGCGGGCCATCGCCGGGCCGACGTCGTTGGCCCAGACATCGCCGATACTGCCCAGCGCTGCGGGCACCTCGAGCCCGGCATCGGTGGCCACCTGCTCCAGCAGGGCGGGCATGCCGGCCGGCTTCCCGGCATCGGAGATGACGGCGTCCATCCGGTGGTCCAGGTCCCGGCCGGCGAGCCACTTCGCGATCCCGATCCGGGGCGAGTTGGTGGCCAGCACGAGCCGCACCTCGGCTGCCCTCAGGTCGTCCAGCGCATCCGCGAGTCCGTGTGGCGGGCGGGTGTCCCCCTCGCCGGCGTCCAGCCGGGAACGCGAGGCGAGATAGGCCTCACGGAGCAGGTCCTTCTCGGCACCTGCCGCAGCGGAGAGCCGGTGCACGGCGTGGTACCCGTCGGCGGCACCGGTGATCTTCCGCTCCCCGGCGAGGAACTCGCGCACCTGGCCGGGGACGTGGGCTGCGGCGGGGTGTCGCTTCGCGACCTCATCGGCGTAGAAGAGCACCGGGTCGTCACCGATACAGACCGTTCCGTCGAAGTCGAGAACGAGGACGGCGGATGGATCTGGGCTCGGCACGGCTCTAGGCTAGGGGATCGGAGCGCGAGTGGCGTAACTGGTAGCCGCGCAGGATTTAGGTTCCTGTGCCTTCGGGCGTGTGGGTTCGAGTCCCACCTCGCGCACTGCACCTGCCGTTCGTCAACTTCCAGCGGGGTACGGATCATGACCAAGGATGACCTGCAGCGCGACTTCCATCCCGACCTGGTTCCCGCGCCCCGCCACTTTCGGCAGCGGTCCGGGCAGTTCACCTTTGACCACGGGGTCACTCTGAGCGCCGATGAGGGCAGCGAGCCGAGCGCCACAGTGCTCGTCGAGATCCTGACGCGGACGGGGGTGCGGATACGACCGGCTGCACCCGGTGACCCGGCGACCGTGGACCTGCGCATCGACACCGGGACCTCAACCGACCCCGAGGGCTTCCGAATCGACATCACCACCGAGCGGGCACAGCTCACAGCAGCCTCCGGGGACGGTATGGCCCGGGCCGTGCAGACTTTTCGTCAGCTGCTACCGGCCGATGCGCTCCGCCACACTCCGGTCACCGGGGCACCGCAGCTGCCCTGCTGCGAGATCGAGGACGCGCCCCGGTTCAGCTGGCGAGGTGTCCATCTCGACGTCGCCCGCCACTTTCTCCCGGTCCACTCCGTGCTCCGGTTCATCGACCTCGCGGCGTTGCACCGGCTGAACGTGGTGCATCTGCACCTCACCGACGACCAGGGCTGGCGCCTGGACGTCCCGACCCGTCCCCTGCTCGCCGAGCGCGCCTCCTGGCGGACCGAGACTGTGATCGGGCGAGATGCCGGCTTCGACGGGACGCCACACGGCGGCTACTACTCGGCCGCTGACCTCCGTGAGATCGTCGAGTACGCGAACCGGCGTCGGATCACGATCGTCCCGGAGGTCGACCTCCCGGGCCACGTGCAGTCCGTCCTCGCGGCCTATCCCGAGCTCGGCAACACCGGTCGTCCAGTCCAGGTTCGCCGCACCTGGGGTATCTCCGACAACGTCCTGGCGCCCACGGAGGAGGCGCTGACCTTCGCCAAGGAGGTCGTGGACGTCCTGGTCGATCTCTTCCCCGGACCGTGGGTGCACATCGGTGGGGACGAGGTGCCCCGTACTGAGTGGCGAGCCAGCGACGCCGCTGCCGAGCGTGCACGCGAGCTCGGCCTGGCCTCGGTGGACGAGCTGCAGAGCTGGTTCCTGCGCGAGCTGCACGCCCATCTCGCCGCCCGCGGCCGCCGCGCCGTCGGTTGGGACGAGATCCTGGACGACGGCGGTATGCCGGCGGACACCATCGTCACGGCCTGGCGAGGGACCGAGCACGCCGTGGCCGGCCTGACCGCCGGTCACGACGTCGTGATGGCAACCAAGTGGACGACCTACCTGGACTACGCCTCCTCCGACGATCCGGACGACCCGATCGCTCAGCGCCGGGTCATCACGCTGGCCGACATCCTCGACTGGGAGCCCGAGCCGGCCGAAGCGGCGAGCCTGCCCGGCCGGGTGCTCGGGGTCCAGGCACAGCTGTGGAGCGAGTTCCTGCCCACCGCTCGGGATGTCGAGTACGCCGCCTTTCCCCGGCTCTGCGCCGTGGCGGAAGCAGCCTGGTCTGCGCCGCAGGTCCGCAGCGACCTGATGGATCGTCTCCCGGGCCACCTGCACCGTCTGGACGCACTGGGGGTCAACTACCGACCGCTCGACGGTCCGCTCCCCTGGCAGCGCGGCGGGACCGGACGCCGTCAGCGCTGAGCAGCCTGGGCCCACCCCTCCGGCAGCCGCCCGCGGAGCCCGCTGCAGGCTCCGCGGACGACCACCGTTGACAACGAACGGACCGCTGCTGGGTCAGAGCGTCACGTTGAACACCAGTGGGGCCAGCGTGTACAGCGCGATCATGGTCAGGACCAGGCCGATCACGTTGAGCAATCCGCCGCCGCGCACCATCTGGCCGATCTTCACGTAGCCAGAGCCGAACGCGATCGCGTTCGGCGGTGTCGCCACCGGCAGCATGAACGCGAAGGTCGCTGCCAGCGCAGTCGGGATCACCAGGGTCATCACGCTCAGGTCCAGACCGACCGCGACCCCGCCCATGATGGGGAGGAAGGTTGCAGCGGTTGCCGTGTTGCTGGTGAGCTCGGTCAGCAGCAGCACCACGGCAGCCACAGCGGCGACCAGCACCCAGGTGGGAACGGCGTCGAGGAAACCCACCTGGTCACCGATCCACTCGCTGAGGCCGGTGGCGGTGAACATCGCGGACAGGCTCAGCCCGCCGCCGAACAGCAGCAGGATGCCCCACGGGAGCTTGGCGGCGCTGTCCCAGTCGATCACGGCGATGCCTCGCTTCGGCTCGACCGGGATGAGGAAGAGCACCACAGCGACGGCCATGGCGATGCCTGCGTCCGAGATGTTCGCCAACCACGGGAGCGCGCCTCCGATGGATTCCGTGTCCGCGAGGAACGGGATGAAGACCCAGGAGAGTGCGGCAAGGACGAAGACGACGGCGACGATCTTCTCCCCCCGGGACATGGAGCCGAGCTTGTGCAGCTCAGTGCGGATCAACTCCTTCCCACCAGCGATCTGCTTGATCTTCGGGCGGAAGACGACCTTGGTCAGCACGATCCAGGCCAGCACGAGGAAGACCGCGGCCAGCGGTACGCCGACCAACATCCACTCGCCGAAGCCGATGCTGATGCCGTGGTCCGCGGAGAGGTAGCCGGCCATCAGGGCGTTCGGCGGAGTGCCGATCAGCGTAGCGACAGATCCGATCGAGGAGGCGTAGGCGATCCCGAGCATCAGTGCGGTGGCGAAGTTGCTGTCGCCCTTGCCTTCGCTCTGCTCGTTCGTGAGGGTGAGCACCGACAGTCCGATGGGAAGCATCATCACAGCGGTGGCGGTGTTGGACACCCACATGGTGATGAACGCGGTGGCGAGCATGAACCCGGCGACGAGCCTGGTCGGGCTGGTGCCGACCGCGGAGACGATCCGCAGCGCGATCCTGCGGTGCAGCTCCCAGCGCTGCATCGCCAGGGCGAGCACGAAGCCGCCCATGAACAGAAAGATGATGTCGTTGGCGTACGGGGCCGCCACATCCTCGATCGTTGCAACACCGAAGAGCGGGAACAGCACCAGAGGCAGCAACGCCGTGGCCGGGATCGGGATCGCCTCGGTCATCCACCAGATCGCCATCAGGATGGCGATAGCTGCTGTCGCCGCCCCGGCCGTAGAGAGTGAGTCGGGGAGGATCAGGAACACCGCGACTGCCAGAACCGGACCGAGGATCAGCCCGATCCGCTCCCGGAGCATGGACGTGCCCTCGTGTGGGTCCCCCTGGTTCTGCGTCTCAGTTCCGGTCACCGTCTTGGCTGACTCATTGCTCGGCATGGATGGGTCTCCTTTGCGCCCTACGACAGGTGGTTGGCCAGTTCACCGGGTCCGTCGGCCAGACGATCCCCGGGGGTGAGCAGGTCAGAGCTCGGGCACGGTGTCCTCCACCGGACCCAGCCTCACGAGGGTCGGAGCCAGATCAGCACCTCAGTGTTCTCCCGGACGGCCTCTGCACTGAAATGGAGCGGAACTGTGTCCCCTGCGGCCCAGGCGGAGAACAGGTTGTCGTAGTAGGGACTCTCGGGGTCCCCCGACTGGCCCGGGTTGTTCATCGCTACTGCCTGATCCCAGTTGCCAGGTTCAGCGATGTACCGCCAGGAGGCGCCTTCGTCCGCGATGGTGCTGTTGACGACGAAGCGTTCCTGGGGCCCGATGTCGATCTGCCGGCGGGTGCGGAAGTCCACCAGGTCCGAGAGCGCGTGCCGGAGCTCTTGTTGGTTGTAGACGCCGTATCGCCACTGGCCGGGATCGTCCCCCTGGTCCTCGGTCAGCTTGTCGACGGCGTGGCGCAGGCTGGTCACGACCGCTCGGTCGCGCTTGGCTACGACGTCTCCGGTGAACCAGTCCTCGGGATTCGCGACCATCTCGGGCACGACCGTCTCGTGCGGGACAACGATCCGCTCCACCGCCTGAGGATCGTCCACTGCCGCACTCACCAGGGCCTGCCCGAGGAAACCCGCCCCGACGCCGGGGGCACCGTGCAGTGCGGTCCATACATCGAACAGGGCCGCGGCGGCCGAGTCGTTGCCCATCTGGTAGTCCCAGTCCTGGAGCATGGCGATCGCCTGCTGGACGCGCTCATCGTCGGTCGTGACGGCGTCGAGCGCGCTGATGATGCTGCGTGCCGGGACCGAGAGGCGGTCGCGCCACAGCTCGTTCATGCTCTGCACAGTGGCGTCCTCCACCTCAGCGAGGAGCTCTCGGGTGCGGGTGGCCCGTGCGGTCTGCAGTGCTTCGAACCCGATCTTGCGTTGCACGTACTCATCCTGCGGACCGTTCTCGAAGTCGTCGAACAGGCGCATCTCATTGTTCGTCTGCAACCAGCCCCGATCCGGGTTGACGTTCACCGGAAGCTGGTCCATGGAGTAGAAGCCGTCCCACTCGTACCGGCCGTCGCCCGGCACCGGGAGAAGACCGTCCCAGTTCTCCCGCACCGGTGTCTTGCCACCCGGCTTCCAGCCGATGTTGCCCTCGACATCGGCGTACTGCTGGTTCTCCCCGGGGGCACCCCAGCGATTCATCGCCGCCAGGAACTCGTCCCAGTTCTGGGCGCGCATGTACTCGACGCTGCCGAAGTACGCTCCGGTGCCCGGGGCGCTCCATGCGGTCCGCACCGCGAAGGCGACGTTGCGCTCCTCGTCCTCGTAGATCACCGGGCCGTGCTGGGTGAACTTCAGCGCCACCACCACCGGGTCCCCACCACGGACCTCGATCTCGGCCTCCTCTGTCTCCATCGGGACCCACCGGTCCTGATAGCGATATTCAGTGGGGTCGTCCGGATTGGTCTCGTAGACGTAGAGGTCTTCCTGATCGATGTCGAAGATCGTCAGACCGAAGGCGATGTTCTCGTTGTGTCCCAGGGAGATCCCCGGCAACCCCGGCTCACCGGCACCAATGACGTTCATCCCCGGGGCACTGAGATGGGCGATGTACCGCAGGGACGGCACTCCCTGCCCGCGGTGCGGGTCACTGGCGATCAGGGGGCCGTCGGTCGCCGTGTGCTGCGGAGCCACCGCCCAGGTGTTCGACCCCTCCTTCGGACGGCGGTAGGGCGACTGCGTGCCGCCCCTGCCCGGACCAGCGGCGTCGGATGCGCTGCTCGCGGCCTCCCCGCGCTGCACGGTGTGCCCGCGGAGGGTAGGCGAACCGAACTCCACCGCCTCCAGATCTTCCTCCCGCAGCTCCACACCGGCAGTGGCGAGGCGGTAGAGCGCGAGCAGCTCGTCGGGGTCGTCGGGCAGGAGGTCGAGGTTCAACCCCTCGGGGAGCACCGTCTGCCACCCGGCGGCCAGGGGCGAGCGGATGTCCTCGTACTGGAACCCGAAGTCCCGGACGAAGTACGCGCGCTCGACCTCGCTGGTCAGGTTGCCGGCAATCGCGTGGCTGCGCACCCGCACGACGTCCTCGGGTTCCCAGTTCTCCGGTCGGTAGTCCAGGAACTCGAACTCCCACGGCAGCAGGCTCGGATCCTGCTCGGTCTGGGCGATGTAGGCGTTGATACCGGCCGCGTAGGACTCTGCGATCCGTCGGGCGTCACTGCCGTACGCCAGCCATTCCTCACTCATCGAGCCGCGGTACATGAACCGCCGGTTCGCTGCATCCTGGTCGACGAAGGCCGGGCCGAAGCTCGCCGCGAGTCGCCCGAGGCCGCGCTTTCGCCACAGGTCAATCTGGAACAGCCGGTCCCGAGCCGCATTGAAACCCTGCGCGAAGAACGCGTCGTAGTGCTGCTCTGCCTCGATGTGCGGTACCCCTGCGCTGTCCACGCGAATCTCCGCGGGGCCGGCCAACCCGTCCACCCGGTAGACACGGTCGGGGGTGTCCTGCGCGGTCGGAGAAGCCGGGGCGGCCGAAGCCGGGCCAGCTGTGACCGGGGGCACAACCGCCGCTGCGGCGAGCACTCCGGTTCCGGTCAGAAAGTTGCGGCGGTTGGGACGGAAATGGTCGCGCTTGGTCATGCAGATCGTTCCCCCACAGGCGAATTGTGATGCAAGCCCCCGCCACTTTTGCATCCCCGGCATCATTACTCGAGCACCCGGTCATCATTACTCGGATCTCGGAGAAACTATCAGGCACCCTGAGGGAGGTCAATGGCGCGATGTGCTGGCGCGGGCTCAGCCCGTGACCACGCCCGCCAGCCCTCGCACGAGGGTGAGTGTGGCGCCGAGGACAACCACGACGACGGCGATACGTCGCGCCACCCTGGGGCTCACCCGGGCAGCGACACGTCCCCCGAGCACGGCTCCGAGAGGCACTGCCCCGATGGCGGCGACCACGAGGTACCACGGTGGCAATGATCCGTCACTTGCGGCCCCCACCAGTGTCTTGGTCAGCAGGGAGACGAGCCCCATGGTGAGGAAGATCGGCTGCAGCGTCGCGGCGAACGACCTCTGCTCCCACCGGGTCATGTGCGCGTAGGCGAGCAGCACAGCAGCGGCCACACCGACGCTGGTATTGAGGAAGCCGCCCAGCACCCCGGCCGCGATCCCTGCCCCCATGGGCGGCACCTCCGGCAGCCGCGGCAGCAGTGCGATCGCCGCGAGGGAGAGCAGCAGGGTCGCACCGATGATGACCTCGAGCCATCCGGAATCGGTGGAGTGGACCAACAGCGCCGCCGGTACCGATCCCAGCACTGCCGTCGGCGCGATGCGCAGGTAACGGCGCCAGTCGATGTCAGCGCGGACCGCGACGATCAGAAAGAGGGCGGAGACCACCGTGGTCATGTTGGTCAGGAGGATCCCGGACACCGGGCCGACGGTGAGGGTCAGGGCCGGAGAGAGCGCGAGACCGGTGCCCATGCCGCTGGTGCGCTGGAGTGTGACCCCGAACAGCACCGCACAGATGACGACGACGATCGCGAGCTCCATCAGCGCTCACCCGCCTCCGAGGACCGCCTCCGCGCCAGGAGGAGAGCCATCGTCAGCACGATCCCGGTGAGGGCGAGGGTGAGCACGAGGACGCCGGGCCACTGTCCGGCGGTCCAGACCAGACCGGCCACGGTGCCGAACACTGAGGAGCCGAGATAGTAGGCGAACAGGTAGAGCGAGGCAGCCGGGCCGGGCGCCACCCCTGCGGCGTGAGCGCGAACCGGTACCCAGCCGCTGGCGACTCCGTGGACCGCGAAGAAGCCGCCGGTCATGATCGCGAGGCCACCGATCACCGCGCCCAGATGATCGGGGACGGTCAGCACCAGCCCGACTGCCACCACCAGGCTCGCGACCGGTAACACCCTCCGGCGGGAGAGCCTGCCGGCGATGCGCCCGGCCGCGATCGAGCCGACCGTCCCGACCGGGTAGACCAGGAAGACGAGGCCGACTGTGCCGAGCCCGAGCCCGAACGGTTCGGCCACCAGCCGGAAGCTGAGGGAGTTGTAGGCGGCGACGAAGGCCCCCATGCCACACCCTCCCACCACGTACAGGGCCAGCAACGCGGGATCCTTCAGGGCGCCCGCCAGCAGAACGGCGAGCCGTCGGAACCGCGCCTGGACCGGAGCGAAGTTCCGGGAGCGAGGAAGCAGCAGTCGCACGGCAAGGGCACAGCCCAGCCCGACGAGCGCGATGACGCCGAGCGCCCACTGCCACCCCGCGGCCTCACCGAACGCGGCGGTGACCAAGCGTCCGGTCATGCCGCCGAGCGCGGTGCCGCCGATGTAGAGGCCAGCGGCTCGCGCCGTCACCGTGGCATGGAGCTCCTCGCGCAGATACGCGGTGGCGACCGCCGGAAGGCCCGCTAGGGCAACGCCCTGAAGCAGTCGCAGACCGAGCAGCGCCTCCCAGGTCGGAGCGAACGCGCATGCGATCCCGACCAGCGGAGCCGCGACCAGGGAGAAGTGGATCAAGCGGGTGCGCCCGTAGGCCTCGGACAGCGGTCCGGCCAGCAGCAGGGCGAGACCGAGGCCGACCGTGGTCACCGACAGGGACAGGGTCGCCTCACCTGGCGCCACGTCAAAGGCTGTCGCGAGCTCCGGCAGCAGCGCCTGGGTGCTGTACAGGGTCGCGAAGGTCGCGACCCCGGCGAAGAACAAGGCTAGGGTGATCC
The DNA here is from genome assembly GCA_019116305.1 of Candidatus Ruania gallistercoris. Taxonomy (GTDB): domain Bacteria; phylum Actinomycetota; class Actinomycetes; order Actinomycetales; family Beutenbergiaceae; genus Ruania; species Ruania gallistercoris. Next base: position 24,507 of record DXBY01000306.1, read on the forward strand.
GCCGGTACTCCGGGTCGTGGGACCGGTACCCCGGAAACGGGGGCTCGTCTGGCGGGGCACTCACCTCTCCAGTCTGGCGCGTCCCCGCCTCAACTGGGCGACCGGCGTGGCGTCGACCTCGCCGGGACCCGCTCGGCACCGCCCCGGCCAGCGCCGCAGCAGTGCACCGGCGATAGCCGAGCTTCCGCCCACGGTGACCAGCCTGATCCGGCGGCCCTGCGCCGTCTCCTGATCAGAGCACCTTGTTGAGGAAGTCCTGGGTACGCGGCTCCTTCGGGTGGTCGAAGACGTCCTCGGGACTGCCCTGCTCCACGATCGCGCCATCGTCCATGAAGATCACCCGGTCCCCTACCTCGCGGGCGAAACCCATCTCGTGGGTGACCACCACCATGGTCATCCCCTCCTTCGCCAGGTTCTTCATCACCGCGAGCACCTCCCCCACCAGCTCGGGGTCGAGGGCCGAGGTGGGCTCGTCGAACAGCATGATCCGCGGCTCCATCGCCAGCGCCCGGGCGATCGCCACCCGTTGCTGCTGACCACCGGAGAGCCGGCGCGGATAGTCGTTCTCCTTCTCCGCCAAGCCCACTTTCGCCAGCAACGCACGGCCCCGGTCCCGGGCGCCGGCCTTGCCGAGCCGGCGCACCATCATCGGTGCGAGCATGATGTTCTCGATCACGCTCATGTGCGGAAACAGGTTGAACTGCTGGAACACCATGCCGATCTCGGCGCGCACATCGTCGATCCGGATCCTGCGGTCGGTGAGCCGGTGACCGTCCACCACCACGTCGCCGCCGGTGATGTCCTCCAACCGGTTCAGGCAGCGCAGCAACGTGCTCTTCCCGGAGCCGGAGGGGCCGATCACACAGACCACCTCGCCGTCGGCCACGTTCAGGTCGATCCCGGTGAGGACCTCGTTCTCGCCGAAGGACTTGTGCAGGTCGGTGACCTCGATGATCATGACCGGAGCTCCAGACGCTTCTCGGTGATGCGGAGTATGCCGGACAGGGTCAGCGTGATCGCCAGGTAGAACACGGCCACCGCCGTGTAGATCTCGACGGCGTTGAAGTGGTTGGAAGCGATCGTCCGGCCCTGGAACAACAATTCGGGGACCAGGATCACCGAGAGCAGCGAGGTGTCCTTGATGCTGATGATGAACTGGTTGCCCAGCGGCGGGATCATCCGCTTGAACGCCTGCGGCCAGATCACCTTCAGCATGGTGATGTGGTGGCTCATCCCGAGCGAGCGACCGGCCTCCATCTGCCCCGTGTCGATCGACTGCACCGCACCGCGGACGATCTCGGCGATGTAGGCGCCGGAGTTGATCCCGATCACGATGATGCCGGCGAGCAGTGAGGGCAGGGTGTACTGGATGATCAGCGGGAGCGCGTAGAACAGCCAGATCGCCTGCACCAGCAACGGGGTGCCGCGCACCACCTCGATGTAGATGGTGGCGATCGCGTTCACCACCTTGTACCGGCTCAGCCGGAGCAGGCCGAAGACAGCCCCGAGAGCAAAGCCGATCGCCAGCCCCACGACCGAGACCAGCAGGGTGTACAGCAGCCCCTGCCCCAACTCCGGCAGGAAGTCGATGACTCCTGCCCAGTTGAAGTCCGCCAGAGTTCTCATCCTGCAGTCACCTCCCGCCTCTGGGCAGGCGTGAGCTCACCCAGGTTCAGGTCCATCCCGGACAGGGTCAGTCGGCCTGCAGCTCGGCCAGCTCGTCCAGCCACTCCGGCTCGCTGCCGAACCAGTCGGTGTAGATCTCCGCGTAGGTGCCGTCCTCGAGCATCGCTGCCAGCGCCTCGTTCATCGCGGTGACCAGCTCCTCGTTGCCCTGGGACACCGCGATCCCGTAGTTCTGCGCCTCGAGCAGCTCACCGACGACCTTCAGGCTGTCCTCACCGGCGGTGAGGATGTAGTACTCCACGTTCGGCGCGTCGTAGAGCACCGCGTCCGAACCGCCGCCCTCCACGGAGAGGTAGGCCTGGTCGAGCTGTTCGTAGGTGTTCGGGGTGGCACCCTCGATGTTGTTCTCGATGTAGTCCGCGCTGGTGGAGCCCAACCGGGTGGCGATGGTCAGCCCCTCGAGGTCATCGACGCTGGTGATGTCCTCATTGTCCACCGGGACCGCGATCCGCAGCCCGGACTTGTAGTAGGGGCTGGTGAAGTCGACGGCCTCGGCGCGCTCGTCGGTGATGGTCATCCCGGCGATCGCGATATCGAAGGTCCCGGTCTGCAGCCCGGGGATCATGCCGTCGAAGTTGGTGGTCTCCAGCTCGATCTCGAAACCGACGCGATCGGCGATCTCGTTGATGATGTCGATATCGAAGCCGACGTACTCGCCGTCCTCCTCGAACTCGAACGGCACAAACGCGGTGTCGGTGGCCACGACGTAGGAGTCCTCCAGGCCACCGCCCTCACCGCCACCGTCGCC
>DXBY01000307.1 GCA_019116305.1 Candidatus Ruania gallistercoris
ACCACGGGGCCGTCGGCAGTGATCGCCACCGTGTGCTCGCTGTGCGCACCGCGGGAGCCGTCGGTGCTGCGCAGCGTCCACCCGTCCGGATCGGTGAAGATCTGGTCGGTACCGGCCATGAACCACGGCTCGATGGCGATCACCAGCCCGGGCCGCAACGGCATCCCCCGGCCGGCGCGGCCCTTGTTCGGCACATGGGGCTCACCGTGCATCTCCCGGCCCACGCCGTGCCCGCCGAAGTCGGTGTTCACCTGGTAGCCGTAGCCGCGCGCCACCTCGCCGATGGCAGCGGAGATGTCCCCGAGCCGGTGACCGACGGTGGCCACCTCGATCGCAGCGGCCAGCGCTTCCTGGGTGGCGCGAATCAGTCGCTGGTCCTCCTCCCGAGGGGTACCGACGATCATGCTCCGGGCAGCGTCTGCGACCCAGCCGTCGATCTTCACCGCGAAGTCCACCGACAGCAGGTCGCCATCCTTGAGCCGGTAACCGTTCGGCAGCCCATGCAGCACGGCATCGTTCACCGAGGTGCACAGCACCTTCCCGAACGGGCTCGCACCGAAGGACGGGTGGTAGTCGATGTAGCACGAGGTGGCGCCCTCCTCCCGGATCATCCGGTGGGCGAGGGCATCGAGCTCGAGCAGGCTGACCCCGACGTCGGCCGCGTCCTCGAGCGCCGCGAGCACCCGGGCAACGAACGCGCCGGCAGGGCGCATCTCCTCGATCTCCGTCGGAGTCTTCAGTTCGATCACCCGCCCAGCCTACTGGGAATGGGGTCTCCTTCAGCCCGTAGAGTCCGACGGCACGGGTGTGGCCGCGGGCGGAGAAGTGGTCCGGGGCCCCGAGCGGGAGCACGAACTGTCCGGCGGCCGACAGAGCAAGACCTGTCATGGAACCCATCGGTGCCGGTCGGTAGCGTCGGTGCCATGCTGGAAACACCTGAAGAGATCACCGCCCTGCAAGAGCTGATGGACCGCTCCCACCGCGGTGCCAGCACCCACCTGCAGACCATCGTCAGCGGCAGCCGGCGCCTGGACGCCTCCGGGGTGCTGGCGGCCACCACGGGGATGAAGGTGCTCAGTCTCGCCACCGTCACCGCCGGCGGCGAGCCGCGGATCAGTGCCGTCGACGGGCACTTCCTGCACGGCACCTGGACCTTCGGCACCGATGGCGGCTCGGTCAAGGCACGTCACCTGGCTGCCCGGCCCGCTGTCAGCCTGGCGCATGTGGACGGTGAGCGGTGTGGAATCTTCGCCCACGGCTCCGCCCACCGGCTGATCCCCACCGATGCCGGGTACGACGACACCATCGCGCACTGGAAAGCCCACTACGGTTCCGACCCGACCACCTGGGGTGAGGACGTGCGCATGTACCGGGCTGAGCTGACCTGGTTGGTCGGCTACGGGCACTCCTCGGACTCGGACGCCGCGAACTGAGTCGCGGCGAATCGGCCCACGACGCCGCGTCACGCCCCACCGGCCTCGTCGCACCCCGGGACCCGACCCGTAGGGACCGGCACCCGCAATCCCTGGCCCGGCACCCGTACTCCCGTCCGGCACTCGCAATCCCTGGCCCGGCACCCGTCATGGTCTCGCCCGCGGCGACCAGGCGGTGAATTCCTCCGGAAGTTTCTCCCGTGGTGCGCGTCGTTGCGCCAGGTGAGCTCCGCCGTCGGCAATCATGAGAACGAGCACCGGCCTGTGCTGGAGCGCTCTGCGCCGGACCACCGGCACAAAGCAAAGGCCCCTCGGACTAGGGATCCGAGGGGCCTTGCTCTGTTCCGAGGACGGTGAGCGGTGGATGTCCGCCCGCAACTCCCGCCGAGCGGGGTGCGTTCCTCAAGAACGGTTCGACCGGGCCATCACGGTACGGACCCATCCTGGTCCCCGGCGCACAGCACCCGTTCGTGTTCAGTGCACGGTCACCGGTGGAATCCGGTCGAACTCGATCCACCACACCGGTTGTGCCGCCACCCAGCGTCCCAGATGGCGCACGGTGCAGAGACCATGGATTCCTCCACAGACCCTGCGGGTGCACGAACCAGGCGTCCCCAGTCCGTGCGGTGGGAGCCGGTGTTGGTGTGTCCCTGCAGTCCAGCAGCCGCTGCCCCGGATTCCTCCGAAACGTTCGCTCCTGCACCTCGGTACACCACCGAACTTCCCCAGCCGCCCGCGGTGCGGTTTCCCGCCTCGCGGTCCGGTCGCAACCGGCCGGTCCAGCCAATCCTGGGTGCCGATCCGTCTTCGCCGACTACTACCATGGAGTCGCCCCCAGGGCATCGTGCCTGCGATCTCGAACCCGCATCCAAGGGCGCTGAGCCTTTGGTTCCGACCGAGTCGGTGAACTCGATATGTTCATTTGTAGTGACCCGGCTCACAGTGCGCAAGGGGTTCGCCGAACGAATTTCGACCGCCGCGATTCCCACAACCTTCTCCACAGGTTCACCTGCGTAAACGCGCCGTGTACACAGGGGTGTGGACAAAAATTGTGGATGACCGCCCGGTACCATCGGCGTATGCCTTCCGCTCGACGACTCGTGGTGGCCGGGGCGATCGTGGACGACCTGCACCGGCCGACCCGGTTGCTCGCCGGACGGCGGAGCGCTCCGAAGTCTCTGGCCGGCCAGTGGGAGTTCGCCGGGGGCAAGGTGGAACCGGGAGAAGACCCCCAGGCGGCGCTGCACCGGGAGCTCGCCGAGGAGCTGGGCGTGCGGGTGCAGCTCGGTGAGCCGATCCTTCCCGCGCAGGGGGTGGAGTGGCCGATCCTGCACGGGCACGCGATGCGGATCTGGTTTGCGCAGATCGTCACCGGTCAACCGGAACCGCTCGCCGACCACGACGAGCTGCGCTGGCTCCCGGTCGCCGATCTGTACCAGGTGCCGTGGCTGGAGCCGGACCTGCCGATCGTGGACGCGGTCAGCGCGCTGGTCGGAGAAGCCGCGTAGCACCCGCGCCCGACCCACTACGGCGTGCCGGCGCCCGCCTCGGCGTGCAGCCGCACGATCAGGTCCGCCGCCACGCTGAGCGCGATCACCGCCGGCTCCTTCCCAGCGATGTCCGGCCGGCCGATCGGGGTGGTGATCCGTTCGAGCTCCGCACGGTCATGTTCGTACTCAGCAGTCAGGGTCCGGGTGAACCGCGCCCACTTCGCGCTCGATCCGATCAACCCGATGCTGCCGAGCTGGTCGGTGCGCAGTGCCGCATCGCAGATCGCCAGGTCCTCGGCATGGTCGTGGGTCATCACCAGCACGTGCGCGCCCGCGGGCAAGTCTGCGATGGCCCGCTCCGGGGTGAGCGGTTCATGCCGGACGTGCACCGACGCGACCGCATCGCTCAGCACCGCCAGCCGTTCCTCGGTGAGCTGTTCGGCACGAGAGTCCACCAAGGTCAGGTGCACCTCGTGCCGGGCGAGGATCCGGGCGAGCTCGAGGCCCACGTGCCCCATCCCGAAGATCGCTACCGCTCCGGCGACCGGCACCGGGTCCAACAGCACGGTCACCTCACCTCCACAGCACTGCACCCCGAACTGCAGCGGTGCCTTGTCCGAGAGCGAGACGTTCAACATCTCCGGGGTGGTGCCACCGGTGCGCAGCAACTCCCGGGCGGCGTCGATGGCTACCGCCTCCAAGTTGCCGCCACCGATGGTGTCCCAGACCTGCTCGGCAGCGACCACCATCTTCGCCCCGGCGGGCCGGGGCGAGTGCCCCCGCACCTGCGCCAGGGTGACCAGCACGCCCGGGAGGCGGCTGCGGCGGAGGTGTGCGAGCGCCGTCATCCATTGCATCTGGCCCTAGG
>DXBY01000308.1 GCA_019116305.1 Candidatus Ruania gallistercoris
GGCGTCGCTGCCGCCGTCGGCGAAGTCGGCCTCGGTGAAGCCGAGCCGCTGCAGGTTGCTGCGGTAGTTGGTCATCTGCAGGTAGCGCCCGACCACCGGCCGCACCGCCTCGCGGGCAGCGGCGGCATCGGACTGCAGGATCACTGTGTGCTCCGGTGCGAGCAGCGCCCCGGCGCCCATCACCTCCCGTGCCGTGGCAGTGTGCTCCGGGGTGACCAGATACGGATGCGCACCGGCGGCACGCTCAGCGGCCAGGCCGAGCACCCGCGGACCAAGGGCCGCGAGCAGCCGCTGCTGCGCCGGCACGCCGTCAGTGTCCAGCCGGTCCAGGTAGTCGGTCATGGTGGCGTAGGGGCTGCGGTACTCGGCGGTCGCCTCCCGGTGACCGATGCCCAGCCCGAGCAGGAACCGGCCCGGGTGCAGCTCCTCGAGGCGGTGGAACCAGGCGGCGGCCTCATCCGGTGGCACCTGCCACATGTTGATGATGCCGGTGGCCACCATCAGCTGGTCGGTGGAATCCAGCAGGTGCTCGATGTCGGCCAGCTCCGACGGGCTGCCACCGATCCACAGCGTGCCGTAGCCCAAGCGTTCCGCCTCCCGGGCCAGCTCCGTGGTGGCGTCAGCGGGCCGAGCCCAGATTCCGTAGCGACCAAGTGCTGCAGTCATGTTCGGCACAACCGACCGCGACCGCCGGGCATTCCCCGGGCGAGCAGGTCAGCCCGGTGCGCTCGCCTACGGCACTCAGGCTCCGCCGTCGCCGGGTTGTGCGATCAGCCGGAGGCTACCGTCCCGCCCAGGTGATGGTTCAGGTACTGCCCGGTGCTGCTCCGTTCGTCGCCGGCGAGCTGCGCGGGGGTGCCGGTGGCCACGACCTGGCCGCCGTCGGCACCGCCACCCGGTCCCATGTCGATGAGGTGGTCGGCATGGGCGATCACGTCGAGGTCGTGCTCGATCACCACCACGGTGCCGCCCTGGTCCACCAGCCGCTGCAGCACGCCGAGCAGCACCCGCACATCCAACGGGTGCAGACCCACAGTGGGCTCGTCGAACACGAACAGGGAGCGCTGCTGGGTGCGGTCCAGCTCGGAGATGAGCTTGAGTCGCTGTGCCTCTCCGCCGGACAGCGCCGGGGTGGCCTCACCGAGGGTCAGGTAACCCAGCCCCACATCGGCCAGCGCGTCCAGCCTGGCGCGCACCGTCGGCAGGTCGCCGACGTGCTCGACGGCCTCGGTGACCGTCATCGCCAGCAGGTCCGGCAGCGCCAGCTCTCCGCTTCCGGACGCGGACGGGCGGCGATAGGCGGCCGCGTCCGGGCCGTAGCGGCGACCCTGGCAGTCCGGGCAGGCCAGGTCTACATCCGGCAGGAACTGCACATCCAGGGTGATCTGGCCGGTGCCCTCGCAGCGTGGGCAGCGCAGCGACCCGGTGTTGTAGGAGAAGTCACCGACCCCGAGGTCGGCCGCCCGGGCCGAGTCCAACCGCGCGTAGGCCCGCCGCAGGTGGTCGAGAGCACCGGAGTAGGTGGCGACCGTGGAGCGGACGTTGATGCCGATCGGGGTGGCGTCCACGACGTTCACCCGCTCGATCCCGCCTGCCTCGATCCCGGTGACATGCCTGGGCACGGTGGCTGCGCCGTCGGCGGACAGGGCCGGTACGAGACTGTCCAGCACGAGCGTGGTCTTCCCGGACCCGGACACCCCCGTGACCACGGTGAGCCGGCCCAGCGGGATGGACACCTCCAGCGCGTGCACGGTGTACACCGGGGCGGTCCGCAGCTGGACCGCACCCCGGGCGAACGTCTCCTCCGCCGCCGCGGGGGTGCGAGCCAGGACCTGCTCCCGACCGGCCAGGAAGGGGCCGATCAGCGACGCCTCGTCCCGGTCCAGTTCCGCAGGTGTGCCGGTGGCGATCACAGTGCCACCGTCCTGCCCGGAGCCGGGACCGATCTCGATCAGGTGGTCGGCACGGCGCAGCACCATCGGGTCGTGGTCGACCAGCACCACCGAGTTGCCCGCGTCCAGCAGGTCGTCCAGGACACCGTGCAGGCCCACGATGTTGGACGGGTGCAGGCCGATCGAGGGTTCGTCGAGGACGTACAGCACGCCGGTGGTCTCGTTCCGCACCGCCCGGGCCAGCTGTACCCGTTGCCGTTCCCCGGTGGACAGACTCGACCCGGCCCGGTCCAAGGACAGGTACCCCAGGCCCAGGTCGAGCAGCCGGCGGCTGGTGCTGAGCAGGGTGCGGATGAGCACATCGGCCATCGGGTGCAGGTCGCCGGGCAGCGTGTCGGGCACCGTCTGCGCCCAGACGACCAGGTCCGCGAGGGTCATCTCGGTGACCTCGGCGAGGTTCAGCGCCCCGATCCGCGGCGCCCGGGCGGCAGGTGAGAGCCGGGTGCGGGCGCAGCTCGGGCAGAGGTGCTCGCTGAGGAAGCGGTCCACCCGGGCCAGGCGCTTGCCGTCGGTGGCCCGGCGCAGCTCCTCGGTGACGGTCAGGCGCGCGTTCCGGAAGGTGAAGTCGAGCTCGTGCAGCCCTTTCTTCGAGGTGACCGTGATGTGCTTCTTCTCCTCCGGGCCGGCCAGGACGATCTGCTTCTCCTCCTCGGTCAGCTCCCGCCAGGGCACGTCGGTGCGCACGCCGAACTCCCGCGCGATCTGCGGTTGCACGTTGAACCCGAACATCTGCCACGGCACCACCGTGCCCTCGTCGATGCTCAGGCCGGGGTCCCGGATCAGCGTGGCATCGTCCACCTCACGGACGGTCCCGGTGCCCTCGCAGGTGCGGCATGCCCCGGCGGAGTTGAACGCGAGGTCCTCCGCGCCGGGGGCGAAGAACTCGGCGCCGCACTCGGGGCAACGGATCGACTCCTCGGCGGCGACCTTCAGGGTCGGGGCGTTCGGGTGGTCGTTCGGGCACTCGTGCACGGCCAGCCGAGAGAACATCAGGCGCACTACGTTCAACATCTCGGTCGCCGTGCCGAAGGTGGAGCGCACCCCGGGGACCCCGGGACGTTGCCGCAGCGCCAGCGCCGCGGGCACGTGCCGCACGCGGTCCACCTCGGCCCGGGGCGCCTGGGCCATCCGGCGGCGGGTGTAGGTGGACAGGGCCTCGAGGTACCGGCGCGAACCCTCGGCGTAGAGCACCCCCATCGCCAGGGAGGATTTGCCCGAGCCGGAGACGCCGGCGAGGGCGACGAGCCGGCCCAGCGGGACGTCCACATCGATATTCTTCAGGTTGTGCACCCGCGCGCCGCGCACCTCGATCATGTCGGGCTCGGCGCGGCGGTCACCGTCCATGGACTCGTCCCTCCCGGTCGCGGGCACCTGGGTTCGCTGGCCAACCTACGCCCAGACGGGCCGCCTACGGCGCTCCGGCTCCGCCGTCGAGACGTTCTGGGTGGGTGTAGACGTTCATCGACTCCCCGCGCAGGAAGCCGACCAGGGTGAGGCCGGCCTCCTCGGCCAGGTCCACGGCGAGGGAGGAGGGCGCGGAGACGGCGGTGAGCATTGGGATCCCGGCCATCACCGCCTTCTGCACCAGCTCGAAGCTGG
>DXBY01000309.1 GCA_019116305.1 Candidatus Ruania gallistercoris
GGGCCGTCACCGAGCCCCAGCTCGGCCCACCGTCGGCTCAGTGGGGTGGCGGAGAAGTCGGTGAAGTCCATCCCCCAGCCGAGGGTGTTGGTGAGTAGGTCGCGCACGGTCGCGGAACGTTCGGCGGGCACCGTGTCGTCCAGGTCGGCGCCGGGTGCTCGCAGCACCTGCCGGTCGGCCAGCTCCGGGAGCCGGGACTCGATCGGGTCGTCCAGGTCGAGCACACCGTCGGCCACCAGGATGAGCGCTCCGACGGCGGTGACCGGCTTGGTCATCGAGGAGATCCGGAAGATCTCCTCGGTGGTCAGCGGCTGCTCACCGGCGCGGTCCCGGCTGCCGAGGGCCCCGGAGAGCACGTCACCACCGGTCCGGATCAGCCAAGTCAGACCCGGGGCGTCGGTGCCCACGTGTGGGCCAAGGCGGTCGGTGATCTCCTCGTAGGTCAGCGCTCCCATCCGCCCACGGTAACGGCGGCGGCCGCGATGGTGGGGCCCGTCCGTGCCGAGGTCTCGCCGTTTCAGGTCGCGGACCGGCGCGATGTCGCGTTGAGTGGGGACCCCCGAGGAACTGGAGCAGATCATGGACACCTGGATCTGGATCGTGATCGGGATCGTCGTGGTGGCGATCATCATCGTGCTCATCGTGGCGATGACCATGGGTAGCAGACGCAAGCGCGCCGAGGACATCGCCCGCCAGCGCCGGGAGCAGGAGCAGCACGACCGCGTGCAAGCGGCAGACCTGCGTGCTCAGGCGGACGAGGAAGCACTGGCGGCGCGCCAGCGCGACGTGGTGGCCAAGGAAGCCGAGACGGAGGCGGAACGGGCGCGGCTCGAAGCCGACCAGGCCCGGCTCGAAGCGGACCGGCTGGGCCAACAGGCCCGGCAGCAGAGTGCGGCGGCCGAGGACGTCCGGGCCGAGGCTGCCCGCGATCGGGCCGAGGCAGACGCGATCGACCCCGACCTGGGGCCGGACGGTCAGCGGCGGCCCGGTGCGACGCCGGCAGGCACAGCACCAGCAGGCGCCGAACCAGCAGGTGTGGGACAGGCGGGCGCCGAACCAGCAGGTGCGGGACGGGCAGGCGCCGAACCAGCAGGCTCGGGGCCAGCGCAGACGGAGGCACCCACTGCTCCGCCACCGGCGGCAGAGCCGGCGACCGAACCGCCGGTCGCCGACGAGCCGGTCGCCGAGCAACCGCTGCCGAGCCAGCGTACTCACGGGCGCCATGACCCGAGGGCGGACGAACCACCGCCACAACGATGACCCACCCGGTCCGCTGCAGGTGAACGGGTGCGGTGCGGTCAGGACGCTTCGGTATCGCCGGAGACCGGGTCCACCGGGTCGGCGCAGTAGGTCAGTTCCCCGTCCTCGCCGGCGTGGTAGGCGTACTCGTCACCGTCGGTGGTCAGCATTACCCGGTAGCCGTCGGTGAGCACTTGGGGATAGCTGGAGCCCGGCTGCGGGCACCCGAGCGAGCCATCAGGCCAGGTCACCGCTTCCAGCGGCCCGGCATCGATGTCCGCGACCGGCACACCGAGACGGTCGGCGAGGTCCGCGACCGCCTCCTGCACGTCGCCCGGCGGGTCGGTGGCATCGTCGGTCGGCGCCGGCGAGTCCGTCGGCTGGTCGGGAGGCTCTGTCGACTCCGGGCCGGTGTCGGTGGGCTGGAGCGTGGTCGGTGCATCCTCCGGGTCGGAGCCGTCTGCGCACCCCGCGACAAGGCCGGCCAGGGCTCCGGCCAGCAGCACGGTGGCGAGTCGGTGATGCATGACGACGAGCGTAGTTCGCTCCCGGTCTCCGGGCCATCGTGATCCCCGGGCCCGGGCGCACAGCACGGCCCGATCGCTCACCGAACACGCGCTGTGTCCCCCTCGGGGACTAGCGTGGAGTCATGACTGAACTGGTCCTCTTCCACCATGCGCTCGGACTCACTGATGGCGTGCGCACCTTCGCCGACCTGATCCGCGCCCAAGGGCACACCGTGCACACGCCCGACCTGTTCGAGGGGCGCACCTTTCCCACGATCGATGAAGGCATCGGTTACGCGGGCTCGATCGGTTTTGACGAGGTCATCCGCCGGGGCACGGAGGCCGCGGCGGACCTCCCGCAGCAGGTGGTCTTCGGCGGCTTCTCCATCGGCGTGATGCCGGCCCAGCAGCTCCTGCAGACCACTCCGGGTGCTCTCGGTGGACTGTTCCTGCACGCGTTCATCGACCCGGCACAGCTGCCCGGTTCCTGGCCGGGCGACACTGCGGTGCAGGTGCACGGGATGGACGAGGACCCGTTCTTCATCGGCGATGGCGACCTGGATGCCGCCCGCGCGGTCAGCGCCGACCACCCCGGCGTGGAGATCTTCCTCTACCCGGGCTCCGCCCACCTGTTCACCGACTCCAGCAGCGCCGACTACGACCAGGCATCCGCCGCCACGGTGTTGGAGCGCACCAGCGCCTACCTCTCCTCGGTGCAGCCGGCGTGACCGACGGCCCCTGATCGAGCCGGGCGGTCACTCCAGCCCGAGCGCGCGCAGTCCCGCGGTGCCTCCTGCCGCCACCAGCAGCACGATCGGCAGCGGCACACCGCGCCAGGCGAGCAGACCGGAGAGCGCCACCCCGGCCGGTCGGGCCCAGCCGGCGAACTGGTGCCCGTCGGTGAGTGCGCTGGTGGCCATCACCGAGGCCAGGATCAGCACTGCCGCATCCTCCACCGCCAGCTGCAGTCGCGGATAGGGCTCGAGCAGCTCGCCGATCGCCCCGCCGCCGGCTCGCATCGCGTAGGTCCCGGCAGCCAGGACGAGCCCGCCGAGCAACAGTGCCACCAGGTCGCTCACCGGCCGTCCTCCTTCTCCGGATCCGACGATTCGGCACCATCGGGAGCGTCCGCGCCGCCCACCAGCTCACGCGAGCGCCACACCGCCAACGGCAGGGCGAGTACGCCCGCCAACGGAGCCAGACCCTCCGGCAGCAGCAGCGCCGCGGGTACCGCGACGACAGCGGCACCGACCACCGCCGGGCGCAGCCGGGCTCGCTTCAGCGCGGGCAGCACGAGCGCCAGGATCACCGCAGGGAAGATCGCATCGAGGCCGAAGGTGTGTTGGTCGATCCCGCGGCCGAGCAGTCCGCCTGCCAACGCCCCCGCGGGCCAACCGATCAGCACCCCGGTGCCGATCCGGCTCAACGCGCTGCCGGAGCGCTCCGGATCCCGCTCGGCGAGGGCGAAGGCCACCGCTTCGTCATTCATCACATGGGCGCGGTAGGCACGGGTGGCCCCCCGCCCGAGCGCAGGTCGTAACGCCATCCCGTACGGCACGTGCCGCACGTTCACCAGCAGCGCCGCCGGCAGGGCCAGCCAGGGCGAGGTCGCCGTGGCCAGGCCCACGTACAGCATCTCGGAGGAGCCGGCCAGGACGATCACCCCGAGCAACGGCGCCACCCACAACGGGAGCCCAGCGCCGACACTCATCGCCCCGTAGGCGATCCCCACCAGTGCCATCGCGAGCGCGATCATCACCACAGTGCGGATCGACACCGCAGCCGTTCGCTGACCCGAACCCATGATCGTTATGATGAACACCGATGATCGGATTCGGCAAGTCCGTCCGGTCTCCGCAACCACAGGAGGAGGGTGATGACGGCGCAGGACCAACTTCCCCGAGCCGAGATCGCAGCGAGCATCCAGCGCGAACGCAGCCGGGTGGGGCTCTCCTTGACCGCGCTGGCGCGCCGCGCCGGTGTGGCCAAATCCACACTCTCGCAGCTGGAGTCGGGCACCGGGAATCCGAGCCTGGAGACGATGTGGGCGCTCGCGACGGCGCTGGAGATCCCGTTCTCCCAGCTGATCGAGCCCCCGGCGAGTCCGATCCAGGTCATCCGGGCCGGCGACGGCCCGGCGGTGGCTGCCTCCGAAGCCGACTATGTGGCCACGCTGCTGACCGCCAGTCCGCCGGGCGTACGTCGGGACCTGTACCGGATCACAGCGGAGCCGGGTCAGGCCCGCGAGTCGGCGCCGCACTCGAGGGGCACGATCGAACATGTCTACCTGGCCGGCGGCCGGGCGCTGGTCGGCCCGACCGGGACAGCCGTCCCGTTGGCCGCCGGCGACTTCATCACCTACCCCGGGGACGAACCGCACACGTTCGAGGCTCTCGGCGGACCGGCGCACGCCCTCCTGGTCAGCGAGCAACGCTGAGGGCATGCACCCTCCCCCGGGGGCACGGTCAGGCCACCGCGCACGTGCACGGTCAAGCCACCGCGCACCTGCTGGATGCTCAGGCCACCGAGCACTTGCGCGGGCGGCCCCGACCTCGCTTACCGGACCGGACCCGCCCCCGCTCGAAAACCTCCCCGCCCCAGACACCCCACGGCTCTCGCCGTGCCAGCGCCCCCTCCAGGCACACCTCGCGCACGGGGCACTGCCGGCAGAGCTGTTTGGCGGCCTCCACCCGGTCGGAGCTTTCCGCGAACCACAGGTCCGGATCGTTCTGACAAGGCCAGGGTTCCCCGGGTGAGCCGAGCACGCCCGGCAGCGGGGCGGCACTGGTATCGATGCTCATCGTGGGCACCTCCGTTCGCGCAGGACTGTGCACGCGCAGCGGACCGGTCGTACCAGTGACGGCGGCCTGCCAGAGCAGAGCCTCGCCGTGCCTGACGAGCCGCCACCGCAGCTGCCCCCAGGCGTGCGCCGACCGTGCCACTATGCCCGGTGCCTGCGGCCCAGCACATCCACCCTTCGGCTGATCCGCAGTGACCAAAGTCCTCCGCAGGTCGTTCGCGCCCCCATCCCGACGTCGAGTAGCTCGGCGGATCCGGCCGAGCGTGCTGCGCTACGCCGTCCGGCACTAGGTCGTCCGGTCAGGAGTGCGCCATAGCGCACCGTTGACCGGACGACCCGGGCTTGGGTCAGCGGCCGACTGCGTAGCCCTGCATCCCGCGCGGGTTGGCGGCGGCCATCAACATCCCGTCGCCGCGGATCCCGGCTGCGCTGATCCGGCCCAGCGACCATGGTCCCGCTGTCGAGATCCGGTGTCCGCGCGCGGCCAGCTCCTCCAGCACCGCCGCACCGAGCCGCTCTTCGACACGGAGCCCGCCCGGTTCGGCCGCCCGGGGCGCGAACGAGCTGGGCCCGTGCGTGCTGTGCCAGGTCGGTGCGTCGATCGCCGCCTGCAGGTCCATCCCGTGCATCAGGTGATTCACCAGGAACGGCACCACCCACTGGTCCTGCTGGTCCCCGCCGGGGGTGCCGAACGCCAGGTACGGCTTGCCCTCGCGGAGCACCATGCCAGGGCTCAGCGTGGTCCGCGGCCGGCGGCGCGGCCCGATCGAGGTGGGCAGGCCCGGTTCGGTCCAGAACATCTGCCCCCGGGTGCCGAGTGCGAACCCCAACCCGGGGATCGTCGGTGAGGACTGCAACCAGCCACCTGAGGGGGTGGCGGCGACCACGTTGCCCCAGCGATCGACGATGTCCAGGTGACAGGTGTCCCCGCGCGCGACGGTCGGCTCACCCTGACCAGGCGAGGCCGACTTGTCCCGCCCGGCTCCGCCGTCGGCCATCGCCTGCTGGACCCGCGCGGCCAGCCGAGGGACCGCGCCTCCCGGTGACCCGGGCCGGAGAGTGAGGTCCGCCTGGGCGCCGACCAGCCGAGCCCGCTCGGCGGCGTACTCGGCGGAAACCAGGGCGCCGGCCGGGACCGGAAAGTGGTCCGGATCGCCGTAGAAGGCCTCCCGGTCGGCGAAGGCGAGCTTGGCTACCTCGGTGACCAGGTGCACCTGATCCGCGGAGCCCGGTTCGAGACCCTCCACCCTGGCGGCCTGCAGCATGGCGAGCTGTTGCAGCAGCACCGGCCCCTGCCCCCATGGCCCGGTCTTCGCCACCTGGTAGCCGGCGAAGTCGACCGTGAGCGGTTCCTCCTCGGTGGCCCGCCAGGCGTCCAGGTCCGCCCCGGTGAGCAGACCGCTGTGGCGGGTCAGGCCATCGGTTCCGGGCACGCCGACCGCCGACCCGTCCGGCTGCTCCGTGGCGACGAAGGCATCGATCGCCTCAGCGACGAAGCCCGAGTAGAATGCCCGCCGGGTGCCCTCGATCTGCTGCTCACGCCCCGGCCCGGCCGCCTCCCCTTCGGCCACCAACCGTTCCAGCGTGTCGGCGAGCACCGGGTTGGCAAACCGCTGCCGAGGCGCCGGCGGCTGGCCGCCGGGAAGATAGATCTGCGCCGAAGTGGGCCACTGGGTGCGGAACACCTCGGCCACAGCGCTGATCGTGGCGACGGCCTGGGCCACGAGCGGATAGCCGTGCCGCGCATAGCCGATCGCCGGCTGCGCCACCTCGCGCAGACCCATGGTGCCGTACCGCTCCAGCATCAGCAGCCAAGCGCCGAACGTGCCGGGCACCGTGGCCGGGAGCAGTCCGGTGCCGGGGATGTCCTCGATGCCGAGGTCGGTGTAGGCCTCGGGTGTGGCCGCCGACGGCGAGGTCCCCTGTCCGCAGACCACGAACGTTCGGTCGGTGCGTGCGTCGTGGCAGAGGGCGGGCATGTCACCGGCGACGCCGTTCAGGTGCGGTTCCACCACGTGCAGCACCAGACCGGTGGCGACGGCGGCGTCGAAGGCGTTGCCGCCGCGCTCCAGGATGGACATGCCGGCGGCCGAGGCGAGCCAGTGCGTGGAGGCGACCATGCCGACTGTGCCGAGCAGCTCAGGACGAGTGGTGAAGGTCTGCATCCGGCCAGCCTAGAGCCGCACCGGACGGCACCCACGCACGGGCTTGTGCTCTCTCACGCCGGAGCCACGACCCTTCGGCCGCGCCAGTACCGGGCTGCGGCCCGACGTCAGGGCAGGTCGAGGTGCTGGCCGGGGGCCAGCCGCACCGCCCCGCCCGCCCCCTCGGCGGTCAGCGACTGCAGCACAGCATCAGCAACGGCCAGACCGGACTCGTTCAGCAAGCCGTCATGGACTCCGAGCACGGTTGCCGGCTCGATCGAGCGCACGTACTCGATCAGGTCCACCGCCCGCAGCCACGGGGCATCCACCGGAGTGATCAGCAGCTCGACCGGTACCGAGACCTCCGGATGCTCGTCGCCGCTGATCAGCACGCGGCCGTCGATCAGGAAACCCAGGTTCTCCGGTCCCGGGCGCTCCGGATGCACCGGTGCGTGCCGGCCACCGACCACCTCCACCTCGAAGCCGCCGATCCTG
>DXBY01000310.1 GCA_019116305.1 Candidatus Ruania gallistercoris
TCGCGCACCCCGGAGCAGCAGCTCGCCGCGGCGATGTTCCTGAAGTTCATCACCGAGACCGAGAACACGGCGACCTTCTCCCAGGAGACCGGGTACATGCCGGTGCGCACCTCGGCGATCGAGGGCGAGACGATGGCGGCGGTGTACGAGGAGACGCCGCAGTTCCGCACCTCCGTGGACCAGTTGCAGCAGAAGACCCGGGTGCAGGACTGGGTGCGGGTGTTCACCCCCGGCGGGGACCAGATCATCACCGACGGCATCGAGGAGCTGGTGCTCGGCGGCGCCAGCCCTGAGGATGTGTTCCCGCAGGTGACCACCCAGCTGGACCGCGCGTTCGAGGACAACGTCGAGCCGTACCTGTGAGTGAGGGCGCTGCGGCACCGGGCGCTGCTGCTGCGGCGGCCGGTGCCGCAGGCGCCGGTGGCGTGGGTGCCGCTCGCGTGGGTGCCGCTTCGGCGGCGGCCGGGCGTGCGGGCACTTCCGGCACGACGGCGGAGCCCGGCGTGCTCGTGATCGCGCACCGGGGCAACGCCTCAGTGGCCCCGGGGAACACGATGCCGGCGGTGGAAGGTGCCTGGCGCGCCGGGGCCAATCTGGTGGAGGTCGACCTGCGGCTGAGCTCAGACGGGATCGGCGTGGTGATCCACGACGCCACCGCGGACCGGACCACGACGGCCAGCGGTGAGGTGGGCCGGATGAGTGCCACCGAGGCGGCGCAACTGGAGGCCGGTTCTCCGTTCTCGCCGACCTTCGCGGGTACCCGGGTGCCACTCCTGGCCGATGTCGTGGCGTTCCTCGCCGATCACCCCGGCACGGACCTGCTGCTGGAGCTGAAGGGTGACTACACCACCGAGCAGGCCGCTGGGGTACTGAGCACGATAGCCGCCTCGGGCATGGCCGATCGCACTGTGCTGCAGACGTTCTGGCCGCAGACGATCCGGTCGCTGCGGGCCGCGGATTCGCAGGCGCACCTGGGTCTGCTGGTGGGCAGCCACGTGGCCCCGAACGAGGTGATGCTGCCGTTGAGCGCGGAGGTGGGCGCGTTCGCGTGCAATCCGCGCTACGACCTGATCGCCGCTGATCCAACCCTCGTCGATCGCCTGCACGCGGCCGGAATGCAGGTGTACGTGTGGACCCTGAACGAGCCGGAACAGTGGGCCGAGGCGCTGGCCTGGGGCGTGGACGGGATCATCACCGACCGCCCGGATCGACTCGCGGGCTGGCTGACGGCGACCCTCGGGCAGCCGCGGCCGGCACCGGCGGTGGTGTAGCGGGACGGCCCACACTCACATACGAGCTACATCACTTCGCCGATACCGAGCGACGTCGCGCCTGCGCGGTATAGGCGGTCAACGCCGCATTCGGCACTCGCTCCAGCACGTCGCCGGCCGTTCGCCGGAGGTCGATCAGACCAAGATGATTCCAGTGGTTGTCCGGACTGTCCGTGGCATCGCGGTAAGCCCAGTCGATCAAGGACAGGAACGGGAACCAGGTATAGCCCACGATGGGGACACCGCTGTCACGGAGCCGATCAAGTGCACCGAGCGAGTCGGCCAGCCACCGGCTCTTCACGTCGGGGGACTCGTTGCGAGAGGTCTCAGTGATGGCGATCGGAAGGCGGTATCGCTCGTGATAGGCCCGAACCAGATCGACGAGGCCTTCCACCCCTCCCTCGCCCGGGACTTCGGCGCCGTCCGCATCGAAGCTGATCGTGGTGAACCCTGGGTAGTAGTTCACACCCATCACGTCGACGGTCTGAGCATGACCCTGGAACCAGGCAAGCTTCTCCGCGCTCACCCCGTGGGCTCGTAGGTACTCATACATCGGGTGACCATGCTCGACTCGGCCGAGGTGGAGATCGGTGGCCACGAAGCGCCACTCCTCCAGGTGCTCTCGACTCAGCCGCGGGAACTGGTCTCCGCTCCACCGGAATCCAGCGTCCACCAGAACGATCTCGGCGTCCGAGTCGACTGCCTGGATCGCCTCCTGAGCCCGCACCATCCCCTCGGCAACTGCGACGACGACCTTGACGTACCCGTCTTCACCGGTCAGATACGGCGGCCATCGACCATCGCGCCCACACCACTGGGCGTTCACCAGTGGCTCGTTCGCAGGTGTGTACGCGGTGAAGACGCCTCGGTACCGCTGGGCAACCGCACCGGCGTACCGGCCGAACACCTCGGGGTACCGGCTGTTGATGAACGAGTTTTCCAGCCACAACGGCGTGCCGTAGTGCAACAGGTCCACGACACAGCGCAGACCCAGCGTGGACATGTGCTCCGCGACCTCATCGATCCAGGAGAAGTCGAACTCACCGGGCACGGGCTCGACCCGGTACCAGGGGATACCCCACCGCACGAACTCTGCTCCGGCCTCGGCAGCGCGGGTCAGATCCTCACGCCAGTAGTGGTAGTGCTGGGTGAGCTCATACTCGTCCAGGCGACGATGGCCGGTTCGTTCCTGCGGGATAAAGGTGTCCTCGATGCCGACGCCTAGAGCCATCCGGTCGGGAGTGAAGATAGGTGACATATGCGGTGGGAGTGTCCTTTGACTACTTGAGGCCGGTCGTCGCGATTCCGGCGACGAACGTGCGCTGGATGATGAGGAAGAAGAGGATCAGCGGTACCAGAGCGAGCACGGATCCGGCCATCAGCAAGCCGTACTCCACCACGTGCTGCCCAGCAAAGAGCGCGAGGCCGGCGGGCAGGGTGGCTCCCGCGATGTCGTTCGACATGACCAGCGGCCACAGCAGATCGTTCCAGTTGAACTGGAAGTGGAAGAGGCCCAAGGTGAGTAGAGCGGGCTTCGTGAGCGGCAGCATCACCCGGGTAAAGATCGTCCACTCGCTGGCGCCGTCGATCCTGGCGGCCTCCTCCAGGTTCCGTGGCAGCGCGAGAAAGAACTGCCGCATGAAGAACACGCCGAACGCATTCGCCGTACGGGGAATGATCATTCCGGCCATCGTCTGGCCCAGACCAAGACTGTGCACCAGGTCGTACAAGGGGATGATGACGGCCTGGTACGGGATCATCAGCATGACGATGATCGCGATGAACGCCGCCGTCCGACCCCGGAACTCGAACCGCGCGAGCGCATAGCCGGCCATCGTGTCGAACGCCAATGAGAGGACCATCACCGCCCCCGCAAAGAGGATCGTGTTGCCGTAGAGCTGCGCGAAGGGGATCGCTGACCAGATCTCGGCGAAATTCTCCAGCGTCCACGTCTGCGGGAGCAGCGTGGGGCTTGCGGAGGCAGCCTCGGAGTTGGGCTTGAATGCGGTGAAGAAAGACCAGACGATGGGAAAGATCATCACCAGACCGACCGCAACCATGGCGACGGTGAGGGTGGCTCGCCAGGCTCGCTGGAGTGCGCGATCCATGCTCGGCGATCCTGCTGAAACCCTGTGTGGCATCAGTAACGCACCTGCCTACGGCCGAAGTACAGGTACTGGACGAGCGACAGGGTGAGGATGAGTACGAGGAGGAGCACTGACACCGCGGCCCCGTACCCGAACTCCAGGTTGTTGATCCCGACCCGGTTCACCAGCACCACAAGGGTCTCGGTGCTCATCGCCGGCCCGCCGTTCGTCATCACCTTGATCTGGTCGAACACTTGGAAGCTCGCCGTCGCAGCAAGGATGCTGACGAGCATCGTCTGGTTGCTCAGCAGCGGAAAGGTGACGGCGCGAAACTTCTGCACCCTATTGGCCCCATCCAGCTGAGCGGCTTCGTAGAGCTCTCGAGGAATGGACTGCAGTCCTGCGAGAAACATCACCATGTAGAAGCCGACGTTCTTCCAGACACCCACGAGCATGACCGCTGCCATCGCGGTGTGCGGTTGGGCCAGCGCACCCTGCTGCGGGGCCAGGCCAATCGCCGACAACCAGTGCGTCACCAGACCATAGTTCGGGTCGAGCAGGAACCGGAACGCGATCGAGACGACCGCAAGCGACACTACGAACGGGACGAAAATAGCCGTGCGCACGAACGACCGGGCAAAGAACCGTTCATTCAGCGCGAGAGCGAAGAGCAGTGCCAAGGCGATGGTCACCGGCGTCACGACCACGGCGTAGAGCACGGTGTTACCCAAGGCATTCATCACCTGGGCGTCCCCCAGGAGGTCGCGGTAGTTGTCCAGACCCACCCACTCAGGCGGCTTGAGCAGGTTGTAGTCAGTCAGAGACAGATACACCGTGCGCAACAGTGGCCACGCAGTGAAGAGCGCTAGCAACAGGAGCCCTGGACCGAGAAACATCCAGGCAGCACGCGCCTGGCGGCTATGAACCGTGGACGTCGATCGTCTACTCATCGCAAGGTCACGCCCCAATCAGCGCGGGCTGAGCGCAGCTCGCCCGGGCTGACCGATCAGGAAGCATCATCCAGGATCGCCTGCACCTGCTCACCCGCAGCGGGAAACAGATCGGCAACCTCACCCGAGCCGTTCAGGGCGGACTGCAGGGCCGGCGTGAACACGTCGTCGTTGATCTCTCCCGAGTTCGGCACCCCGGTCAAGTAGGGGCGAACGCTGTCCAGGACCTCTGGAGCTCCGAAGACAGCGGCCCATTCGTTGGTCAGTGCACCTTCCGGCATATCCGTGCGGACGGCGGGGAAGCCTGTCTCGTTGGCCCAGGTCGTCTGGCTCTCGATCGACTGCCAGTGGGCGAAGAAGGTGTATGCGGCGTCGGTCTCCGACTCGTCCAAGCGTTGCGAGATCGTCATCGAGACCACGTCGCCGAGGATGTCCTCGCCCTCCGGCCCAGCGAACGGACGTGTCACGCCGTAGTCGAGTCCGGCCTCGGTCAGACCGGTTGTGAGCCAGGGGCCGTTGAGCGTCACCGCAGCGAGCTCGGACTGGAACAACTGGTCGGCGTCTGCCCCGGACATGCCGACCGGGGTGATCTGCTCGTCCCGGATCAGGTCGACCCAGTGGGTCGCGGCGGCCAGAGTGGCCTCGTCACCGAGCAACGAGGTGCTCCCGTCGTCCGAGATCACTCCACCTCCGCCGTTCCAGAGGAGTGTGGGAAACACCGGAACCGTGGAGTGGTCGCCCAAGGCCAACGCGTATTGGTCCGGGGTCCCGTCCCCGTTTTCATCAACTGTCAGATCGGGCACCATGTCCTCGAACTCTGCCCAGGTGGTGGGGGGCGCTTCGGGGTCCAGTCCCGCTTCCTCGAAGATGGTCTTGTTCCAGTACAGCATCACGGGGCCGAGGTTGAGCGGAACACCATAGTTGACGCCGTCATACAGAGAAGCCTGTACCGCCCCCTCCGCCAACACCGACGTATCCATGTAGGTGGTGTCAGCGTAGAAGTCATCCGTCGGTGCGAGGACACCCTGCTCGGCGTACTGAGACAGACGCGATCCGCTCATTGCCACGATGTCCGGACCATCGTCAGAGGTCGCCGCGGTCAAGAACTGCTGGTAGAGCGAGTCCCATGGCAGAGCCTCGGCCTCGATCGTGACGTCGTCCTGAGACTCGTTGAACTCGTCGACGACCTGCTGGAAGGCAGGACCATCTGGGCCCGTCAGGCCGTGCCACATCGTGAGGGTGACGGGGCCATCCGGGGCACCTCCGCCGCCACTACAAGCCACTACGCCCAGCGCCAGTGCAACGGTGGTGACCGCTGCGCCGGTTATGCGCTTCGTGCTGCCCATGTCTGCCTCCTCAACCGTGATCCATTCTTGCAACGTTGAAAGATGACGACAGAATATACATGGACTGCGATTCATGCAACGATGCAAGCAGGAGGATCGATGGCAACACTGAAGGACGTAGCCCGGCTCGCGGGCGTCTCTGCCCGCACGGTCAGCAACGTGGTCAACGACCAGCCCTACGTGGCAGCGGCCACCCGGGCCAGGGTGATGGCCGCCCTCGAGGCGCTCGACTACCGGCCGAACCAGGTCGCGAAGAGCTTGCGCACGGGCAGGATCGGCTTGTTGGGGTTCGTTGTTCCCGACTTGTCCCAATCGCACTTCGCGCGCCTTGCCTCGGATGTCGTCCAGGCAGCCACCGCCCACGGCTACACAGTGGCCGTCGACCAGACTCACGGAGACATCGAGCGGGAGCGGCGGCTGATCCAACTCGGACCGCGCGGAGCCATGTTCGACGGCGCCATCTTTCATCCCGAAGCGCTCCGGGCGGAGGACATCGAGAACCGGGAGTCGACGTTCCCACTCGTCCTGATCGGCGAACGCATTGCCGGAGACCGGCTGGATCACGTCTACATCGACGATCGTGCGGCTGCCTACGAAGCCACCCGCCACCTCATTTCTACTGGGCACAGGCGAATCGCCGCGATTGGGCTCCGGCGCGCCAGCCACGCCGGGACCGCACATCTGCGCGAGGCAGGGGTGCGGGATGCGCTAGCGGAAGCAGGTCACGATGTCCGGACGGGTCGTCACCAGTATGTGGAGCGTTACGACGTCGCGGATGGCTACGAGGCGATGGCGAACCTGGTGGATTCGACCGAACGACCGGACGCGGTGATCTGCTTCGCGGACATGCTGGCGATCGGCGCTCTGCACCGCCTCCACGAACGGGGCCTGGCCGTTCCTGATGATGTCGCGCTTGTCGGCTTCGACGACATCACCGAGGCCAGCTACTCCTACCCGCCGCTTTCCACGATCTCTGCCGACCATGCCGAGATCGCCACGACTGCAGTCACTGCCTTGATAGATCGGATCACCAACCCGACGGCGCCGATCCGCGAGTACCTGGTGTCCCACCAACTGATCATCCGCGACTCCACGCGCTGAGACTGCCACGGCTTGAGAATACAGCGCTGTAATCCTTGCTACGTTGTCGTCAACCCCTTCCCTTTCAACGATGGAGACGACCATGCCCGCTGAGATCCCTCGTCCGGAGTATCCGCGTCCGCAGATGGTGCGTGCGCAGTGGCTCAACCTGAATGGCCGGTGGGCCTTCGAGATCGACCAGGCCGACTCCGGTCTGGAGCGCGGCCTGCTGGAGCGGCCGCTGACCGGTGAGATCCTGGTGCCGTTCGCACCGGAGTCGGCGGCCTCCGGGGTCGCGAACACCGACTTCCTGCAGGCGGTCTGGTACCGCCGGGAGATCGAGATCCCGACCGACTGGGCCGGGCAGCGGATCCTGCTGCACTTCGGCGCCGT
Source organism: Candidatus Ruania gallistercoris (assembly GCA_019116305.1). GTDB lineage: Bacteria > Actinomycetota > Actinomycetes > Actinomycetales > Beutenbergiaceae > Ruania > Ruania gallistercoris. The sequence continues at coordinate 7,128 of DXBY01000310.1, forward strand.
GGACCACGATGCGACCGTGTGGGTGAACGGCAGCGAGGTGGTTCGCCACCGCGGCGGGTTCTCCCCGTTCACCGCCGACATCACCGACGCCCTGACCGATGGGCGGGGCACGATCACTGTGCGTGCCCGGGACCTGCGCGATCAGCTCCAGGCCCGCGGCAAGCAGGCCACCTGGTACGCCAACAGCCACTGCAACTACACCCGCACCACCGGCATCTGGCAGACCGTCTGGCTCGAACCGGTACCGCCGGTGCACCTGCGGCGGCCACGGATCACGCCACACCTGGCGGCCGAAGCGTTCGAGGTAACTACGCCGATCAGCGCCAACCGGCCAGGACACCGGCTCCGCGTGCGGGTGAGCGACGCAGCTGGGGAGGTGGCGGACAGCTCGGTGCGCGCGGACCTGGACCTGGCGCCGAGTGTGTACCTACGCCTGCCCACCGACCGGGTGCGGACCTGGTCCCCGGCGGACCCGCACCTGTACGACCTGCACCTGGAGCTGCTGGACGAGACGGGAGAGGTGATCGACGCCGTCGAGAGCTATGCCGGCCTACGCTCGGTGAGCATCGACGGCCAGGCACTGCGCCTGAACGGCGAGGCGGTGTTCCAACGGTTGGTCCTGGACCAGGGCTACTGGCCCGACACACTGATGACCGCCCCCAGCGAAGAAGCCCTCGTGCGCGACATCGAGCTGGGTCTGGCCGCCGGGTTCAACGGCGCCCGCCTGCACCAGAAGGTCTTCGAAGAGCGCTACCTCTACCACGCCGCCCGACTGGGATATCTCCTCTGGGGCGAGTTCGGCGACTGGGGCGTCTCCGGCCAGGGCCGGACCGGGCACAACCAACAACCCACCGCCTCCTTCACCACCCAATGGCTCGAAGTCCTCGAACGCGACTACAGCCAACCCGCCATCATCGGCTGGTGCCCGATGAACGAGACCCATCAAGTCATCCACGACCGGATCACCGTGCTCGATGACGTCACCCGGGGCATGTTCCTGGCCACCAAGAACGCCGACCCCACCCGCCCGGTGATCGACGCCTCCGGCTACTCCCACCGAGTCGCCGAGACCGACGTCTACGACTCCCACTCCTACACCCAGGACCCGCAGGACTTCGCCGCCGAACAGGCCGGACTCGCCCAAGGCAACCCCCAACGCAACAAACCCGCCGAGGGCGAGTTCTCCCTGCCCTATGCCGGTCAGCCGTTCTTCGTCTCCGAATACGGCGGCATCTGGTGGAACGCCGAGCTCGCTGCTGCCCGTGTCAGTGGCGAACAGCGCGACGCCTCCTGGGGCTACGGGCAGCGAGTGGCCACCGAAGAGGAGTTCCACGAGCGCTTCACAGGCCTGACCAACGTCCTGCTGACCAACCCCCACATGTTCGGCTACTGCTACACCCAGCTCACCGACACCTTCCAGGAACAGAACGGCATCTACGCCTTTGACCGCACCCACAAGCTCGACGCGGCCCGCGTCCGCCAAGCCCAAGAACGACCCGCCGCCTACGAGGACCACCAGCGGTAGGTTGAGGGCTTCCACCCACCGGGCAGCCCCATGCCGACCATCAGGTCACCGGTTGCGGCGGCGGCGCGGTCGTCTCCCGAAACTCGATCCGGGCGAGCGGGCCGCGCGGTGGTTCAGGCTCCGCCTCACCACGGACAGCGGCGATCAGCCTGCGCATCGCGTGCCGCCCCGCACTCTCGCGGTCCACCACGACTGTGGACAGGGCCGGCGTCACGAACCGGGCGAGCCACAGGTCGTCCCATCCGGTGACAGTCAGCCGTTCCGGCACGGACCAGCCACGCTGCAGAGCACCCCGAACTACTCCGATCGCGATGTGATCGCTGGCCGCGACTACTGCGGTGACGGGGCTGTCCTCCGGCAGTGCCGAGATGATCTCGAGGCCGCGTGCGGGCAGCCATGGACCCGGCAGCGCGCCGTGCGAGACCAAGCCCAGCCGGGCGACGGCGCTGCGGTACCCCTCGAGCCGAAGCTGCGCCGAGAACCAGTCCTCGGGACCGCCGATGTGCAACAGGTGACGATGCCCCATCTCGGCGAGCCGCCCGACCAGCTCCTCCATCGTCGCGGTGTCATCGGCGACCGCGTCGACAGCACGAAGTAGCGTGTCGTACTCGCCAACCTGGACCAGCAACTCGTCGTTCTGCCCTGCGAGCGGGATCGGGGTCACGGACAGCACGCCGTCGACCAGACCGGCGGACAACAGATCCCGGGCGTGCGCCCCCAGCGCAGCCGGGTCCTCGCCCACGGCGATCACGACCTCGACCCGGTAGCCCGCCCCGCGCGCCTCCTCAGACGCCGCAGCCATCGTGCGCTCGGCACCGGCCCAGCCGGGCAACAGGATGGCCAGCAGGCCGGTCTGGCGGGTGCGCATCGACCGCGCGACCAGGTTGGGCCGGTAGCCGAGCTCGCTGATGGCAGCCTCGACCCGTTCGACGGTCGTCTCCCGCAACCCGCCTTCGTGCCGCAGGTACCGCGAAACCGTCTGGTGCGAGACACCAGCAAGACTCGCCACTTCCCGAAGAGTTGGGCGTCGGTGCTCCATCTTTCGCATCCTAGTTGACTCAGAGTGAACGATCACCTTATCGTGAAGTGAACGATCACTATGACGTGTCGAACAGACCTATAGCTCGAAGGAGTGCTGTGTACCGGTCATGCCGCCCCGCCGTGGCGGGACCCCGTTCTCGGGTGTCCGGCTCGTGACGGCTACCACCAACCGTCCCAAGAAGCTCGCGCCCGGAGCGGTCCGCTCCGCGCCGGAACCGCGCCGCAAGATGCCGTTGTGGCGCCGCATCATCCGTGATCGGACCGTACTGTTGCTAGCGCTGCCGGCGATGACGGTGATCATCGTGTTCCAGTACGTCGCCCTCGGTGGCAACGTCATCGCCTTCCAGGACTTCCAGCCCTACCTCGGCATCGACCGCTCCCTGTGGGTGGGGTTCGAGAACTTCTCGATCCTGTTCAACGGTGACCCGGAGTTCCTGCGTGCGCTGCGAAACACGCTTTTCATTACAGCGCTGCAGACCGTCTTCGTGTTCCCCGCACCGATCGTGCTCGCGCTGCTGCTGAACAGCCTGGTGTCGAACCGGGTGAAGCAGGCCGTGCAATCGGTGCTCTACCTCCCGCACTTCCTCTCCTGGGTGATCGTCGTGGCGATCTTCCAGCAGATGCTCGGCGGTGCCGGAATGCTGAACAACTGGCTCCGTTCCCACGGCTGGGACACGATCGACATCATCGGCAACAGCGATGTGTTCTACGCCCTGATCACCTCCCAGATCATCTGGAAGGACACGGGCTGGGCGACGATCCTGTTCCTGGCGGTGCTCTCCCAGATCGACCGGTCGCTGTACGAGGCCTCCGCGATGGACGGCGCGACCCGGTGGCGCCAGACCTGGCACGTGACCCTGCCGGGGATGCGCCCCATCATCATCCTGCTGCTCATCCTCAAGCTCGGGGACTCGCTGTCCGTGGGCTTCGAACAGCTGTTGCTGCAGCAGCAGGCCGTCGGGCTCGACGTCGCTCAAGTGCTCGATACCTACGTCTACAACAACGGTGTGGTCGGTGGTGCGTGGGGTGTCTCGGCAGCAGTCGGACTGGTGAAAGGACTGGTCGGGCTGGTGCTCGTGCTGGTGGCGAACAAGGTGGCCCACATCTTCGGTGAGGAAGGGGTGTACAAGGCATGACTGCGACCCAGACCAGGCCGCCCAGTACCCAGCAGCAGCAGCGCAAGCGGCGCAGGCGCACCGGTGCACTCATCGACGGCGTGCCTCGACCCGGCCCGGTCGAGACCGTCATCAAGGCGATCGTGCTGGGCATCGCCTGCCTGCTGGTGGTGCTGCCGTTCCTCGGGATCATCTCGACCTCGCTGGCCACACCGGAGCAGGTGCTCGAGGCGGGTGGCTTCGTCCTGTTCCCGGAGGCCATCGACCTCACTGCCTACCGCTCCGTGTTCGCCGGCGGGGTGGTCACCCAAGCGCTGGGGGTGAGCATGTTCGTCACGTTGGTCGGCACCCTGATCAGCCTCACGATGACGGCGATGCTCGGCTGGGCACTGAGCCGTCGCGGCAGTGTCGGCAACCGGCAGCTGCTGGTGCTGGTCCTGGTCAGCCTGCTGTTCAGCCCGGGCATCATTCCCAGCTACCTGGTGGTCCAGCAGCTCGGGCTGCTGAACAGTCTGTGGGCGCTCATCATCCCGACGTCGGTCTCGGCGTTCAACGTGATCGTCGTCCGGGCCTTCTTCGTTGGCCTCCCGCAGGAGGTGATGGACAGCGCCCGCATCGACGGCGCGACCGAGTGGCAGATGTTCCGGTACATGGGGCTGCCGCTGGCCAAGCCGGTGCTGGCCGTGATCGGGCTGTTCTACGGCGTCGGGTACTGGAACGCGTTCTTCAACGCCCTGCTGTACATCTCCGACACCTCGAAGTGGCCGATGCAGCTGGTGCTGCGCACCTACGTGGTGGACGGCAACCAGATCGGTATCCAGGACCTCGGCGCAGAGGTGACCCTCCCGCCACAGACCTCACTGCAGATGGCGATCCTGGTGATCTCGATCGTGCCGGTGCTGATCGTCTACCCGTTCCTACAGCGCCACTTCGCCAAGGGCATGCTCACCGGCGCCGTCAAGGGCTGACCCGCACCCGAACAGAACCCGATCCGGCCGCCTGAGGCCACGACTCATAGAGGAGCAACCGCATGTCTGAACCCATCATCGCCCGCCGCCGTCTGCTGCAGGGCACTCTCGCCGTGGGTGGCCTGGCCGCACTCGGCCTCACCGGCTGCAGCAACGAGGGCCGGGGTGGAGCCGGCTCACAGGCGGAGAACGACAGTGTCGAGCTGCCCACCTATATCCCGTACACCGGCATCGAACCCGACTTCAAGGGCGAGAACGGCGTCAGCGACACTGTGCTGCACTACCCGTCGAATCCCGAGCCGGTGACCGATGGGCCACCGGGAGACGGTGAGGACGTCGGCGTCTTCGCCGTGACCAACACCCCCGTGCCGCCGTCGATGGACCAGAACGCCTACTGGCAAGCGCTGAACGACCGTCTCGGGTTCAGCCTGGACGTCTCCCTGGTGCCGAGTGGCGACTTCACCGACCGCTTTCAGACCACCGTCGCCGGCGATCAGCTGCCGGACCTGTTCACCTACTTCCCTGGTGGCATCCCGGGATTGCCGGCCCTGCTCGCAGAGCGCGCGACCGACCTCACCGAGCACCTCAGCGGGGACGCCATCGCGGACTACCCCTTCCTCGCCAACATCCCGACCGAAAGCTGGAAGTACGCCATCTACGGCGGTCGGATCTTCGGCGTCCCGATCGCCCGTGGGGCGCAGAGCAGCCCGGCGCTGTACCGCCGGGACGATGTGCTCGAGGAGCAGGGACTTGATCCGGAGGTGCAGAGCTGGGAGGACCTGGTGACCATCTTCGAGGAGCTGACCGGTGGCAACACCTGGGCGCTGTCGAACGTGCCGATGCAGCTGATCCGTCAGGCGCACGGCATCGCGAACGGCTGGGAGCTTGGCTCTGACGGCATGCTGGTGAGCACCAACGAGGACGAACGCCAGCTGGAGGCGCTGGAGAAGGGCCGCCAGCTGGTGGAGAAGGGTGTGGTGCACCCCGACACCACCTCCTCCGACAACCAGCAGCGCCAGGCGTGGGTCGTCGGCGGCCGCACCCTGTTCTTCGAGGGCACCTACGCTGCCTGGTCGAGTCTGGCGGCCCGACCGAACGCCGGCGAGATGCGTCTCGGCGTGATGGTGCCGCCCAACGCCGAAGGCGGCGGAACCATGCCGATCTGGCTCGGCCCGGCCACGCACAACCTCACCGGCATCAGTATCGGCTCCGCCGACCGTGCCCCCGCGCTGCTGCAGGTCCTGAACTATCTGGCGGCACCGTTCGGCAGCGAAGAGCACTTGTTCAAGAACTACGGCCTCGAGGGTGAACATCACCGGATGGAGGACGGCGACCCGGTCCTTACCGAGAAGGGCCAGAGCGAGACTCAGCTGGGCCTGAAGTACGTCGGCGAAGGGCCGTGGGTGAACTACGTGCCCGGCAAGCCCGAGGTGGCCGAAGCACAGTTCGACATCCAGTCAGCCCTGGTGCCGACGGCGATCCCCAACCCCACGGCGGCGCTGTTCAGCGAGACCGAGTCACGCAAGGGCTCCCAGATCGGGAGCGCACTGGGCAGCGCCCAGACCGACATCCTGGAGGGACGCGAACCGGTGTCCTCCTGGACCGATGCCGTGGAGCGGTGGAAGCGCGACGGCGGCGACAAGATGCGTGATGAACTGACTGAGGCCTACGAGCAGAATCAAGGATGAGCACAGCCATGCGCCCACCGAACATCCTCATCGTGCACTGGCACGACCTCGGCACCTACCTGCCGGCCTACGGCCATCGCGTCGAGGCACCCCACACCGAAGCACTCGCAGACCAGTCGACGCTGTTCGAGCAGTGCTTCAGCACGAGCCCGTTGTGCAGCCCGGCACGCGGTGCACTGTGGACCGGTCGGTACCCGCACAGCAACGGGCTGCAGGGACTGACCCATCGTGGCTGGGAGTACGGCGAGGGTGAGCGTCCGCTACCGGCCCAGCTCGGTGCGGCCGGGTACCACACGGTGCTCGCCGGGCTGCAGCACGAGACCCGCGACGTCGGCCGGCTGGGCTTTGCGGAGCACCTGTCCCGCGGTCGGCCGCACGCCGCACAGGTCGCCGAGGCGGCATCGTCCTGGCTCGACGATCGGGACCCGGGCGGTGATCCGTTCCTGCTGGTCTGCGGAATGATCGAGGTGCACCGGGACTGGCCGGCCGACCGGTACCCGCCGGCGCCGCGCGATACCGTCGACGTGCCGGACTACCTCCCGGACAACGAGCTCACCCGGCAGGACCTCGCCGCGTTCGCCGGGTCGATCGCCGTCGCCGACCGCGGCCTCGGCGACATCCTGGCGGCCCTGGAGCGGAACAACTTCGACCAGGACACCGTCGTGGTCTTCACCACGGACCACGGCGCCCCGTTCCCCGGCGCGAAGAGCACCCTGTACGACCCCGGGGTGCACGTCGCCCTGATGGTCCGGATGCCGCCGGGAACCGCGCCCCCGCAGCCGCGCCGCGAACCGGGGCTGGTCAGCCACGTCGACCTGGTTCCCACGCTGCTCGACCTGGCCGAGGTGGACATCCCCGAGGATGTTCAGGGCATGAGCTTTGCCGGGACCCTGCGAAACGCCTCACCTCCGGGTCGGCACGAGGTGTTCCTGGAGAAGACCTACCACGCGGACTACGACCCGATCCGGGCGATCCGGACCGAGTCCCACAAGTACATCCGCAACTTCGAGCCCCGGCCGAAGCTCGCGCTACCTCCCGATCTCGAGTCCTCGAGCACGCGCCGTGGGATGGGCGACGCACACCTGGCACCGCGAGCGAGCGAAGAGCTCTACGACCTGGACAGCGACCCGACCGAGTCCACGAACGCCGTCGACGATCCTGCTCTCGCCGAAGTGCTCGGCGACCTCCGGGAGCGGCTGGAGACCTTCATGACCAGCACCGACGACGCCCTGCTCCGGGGCCCTGTTCCCGCCCCGGCTCCCATGGCACCGGAAGGAGCTCGATGACGGCGTCCGCGCGCCCACGCAGGATCGCTCTGGTGGGGTGTGGGGAGGTGGCCAGCTACGGTCACCTCCCGGCTCTGCGCCGAGCGGAGCGGCTCGAGCTGGTCGGGGTGTGTGACGTGTCCACCGACCGCCTCGCGGCCGCACCGGTCCCGGCGGAGGTGGCGCGGTGCACCTCGTTGGACGACCTGCCCGACCTCGACGCCCTGGTCATCACCTCCCCCGCCGGGGCGCACGCCGAGCATGTCGCGTGGGCGGCGCGGCGCGGGGTGCCGGTGCTGTGCGAGAAGCCGCTCGCGTTGGACGAGCCGACGGCGGTCGCGATGGTGGAGCAGATGGAGGCGGCTGGCCTTGCGCTGTGGGTCGGCTTCACCTACCGGTTCTCACCGGTGGCGCAGCGGATCCACGACCTGGTGGCTGCCGGCGCGGTCGGGCAGGTGCGGTCACTGCGGATGGTCTACCTGTGGGACCTGCACGGTGCGTTCGAGGACCGGCAGGCGCACACCGGGGTGAACCAGCGCCGGCTGGGGCGAATGCTCGAGGGTGGTCCGCTCGTGGACTGCGGGGTGCACCAGATCGACCTGGCACGGTGGTGGCTGGGCAGCGATCTCGACGTCGAGCATGCCCGGGGGATCTGGTTCGACGACCTCGACGGCGTGGACGCCCCCGAACACCTGACCACTCATCTCTCCGGTGGCGGCGCCCACGTTCTGGTGGAGGTGAGCTTCGCCTACAGCCACCGCTCACCCACGCGGCTGCTGTCCTTCGGTTACGAGGTCATCGGAACCGACGGCGTCATCCGGTACCGCCGCGAGGAGCGGGACTTCATGCTCGTCGACAGTGCCGGCAGGCACGAGCTGGACTGGGCCCCGGAGAAGTCGTTCGACGGGATGTACCGGGACCTGGCCGCGGCGCTGCACGGCCAGGAGCATGCGCTGCCGACCGGACGCGACGGACTCGCCGCCACCCGGCTCGCCGCGGAGGCGACCACCCAGGCAGTCGCAGCCCGCTGAACACCGGCCGCCGCCTACAGGCGAGCCTAGGCACTGCCCCCGGCACCGATCCGGGTGGTGCTCTCCCGGACCACGAGCTCGAACGGCACAGTCTCGTCCACCGGAGCGGCGAGTCCGCCGGTGTCGTTGATCTGCGCCTCGAGCATGCGCAGGGCCAGCTCGGCCAGCGCCGACCGGTCCGGGGCGATCGTGGTCAGTGATGGCGTCACCGTCCGGGCGTAGGGAATGTCGTCGAACCCGACCACGGCCACGTCGTCGGGCACGTGCAGACCGTGCAGGTGCAGTGCTCGCATCACACCGAGGGCGACCCAGTCGGTGGCGGCGAAGATCCCGTCGGGTCGATCCACCTGGGACTCCAGCAGCGTGCGGACCACCAGCTCGCCCTGTTCACCGGAGTTCTCCCGGATCGGCAGCATCAGCTCCGCGTCCGCCGTCAGTCCTGCCGCCTCCAGCGCCTGAAGGTACCCCCGCATCCGAGGATCGTCGGCGATGTCGCGGGAGGAGCCGACCATCGCGATCCGGCGGCGGCCCTGGGCGATCAGGTGCGCGACCGCCGTCTGGGCGGCGGCGGCGTTGTCGATCGCGACATGATGGGCCGCCGCACCGAAGGACCGTTCCCCCAGCAGCACCAGCGGTGTGGTCGCCCTGCGCTCGTCCAGGTCTGACCGCTGCAGGTGCTGTGCGCTGACAATCAGCCCGTCGATCCGTTGCGGGAACTGGGCCTCGAGCGCGGCGCGTTCGGCAGCGCGGTCCCAGCCCGTCTCATGGATGAGCACGAACCATCCCCGCGCCTCGGCATGATCGATCACCTGGCCGGCGAGTGCGGCGAAGTAGGGCATCTCCAGCCGCGGCACCACCAGGGCGATCACTCCAGAACGCCCCCGAGCAAGGTTTCGTGCCGACAGGTTCGGTCGGTACCCGACCGTCTGCACTGCTGCCAGCACCCGCTCCCGGGTGCCTTCAGTCACGCGGACGTTGCCGTTGATCACGTTGGAGACAGTCTTCATCGAGACGCCGGCGATCTCGGCGACA
>DXBY01000311.1 GCA_019116305.1 Candidatus Ruania gallistercoris
AGGCCCAGCAATCAGGCACCACCCTGACCTGGACCAACGCACCCGCCACCCTGACCGACGAAGGCGCCCAAGCCTTCGGCGGCTTCTACGAACCCGGCGCAGCCCTCGACCCCATCACCCTCACCGTGACCACGGCCGAGGCGATCGACCCCCCGAAGCCCGGCAACGGCAACAACGGCGGCGGCAACGGTCAGGACAAGGATGGCGACCCCACTGTGTCGATCGTCGGCGGTACATCGGTCGATCAGGGCGGTGAGCTGGTGGCGCGCGGTAGCGGCTTCGCCGCCGGCACCGAGGTGACTGCCACGGTGTACTCCGAGCCGGTCGTGATCGGTAGCCAGACTGTCGGCGGGGACGGTGGCGTGGAGTTCACCTGGACCGTCCCGAGCGACTTCCCTGCGGGCGAGCACACGCTCGAGCTGGCAACAGGTGGCACCACTGCCGAGGTCGAGTTCACCGTCAACGAGGTGAACAGCAACCTGGCCGGGCTCGGTGGGAACCTGCAGACCGAGTCGACGGACGGGACGATCACCTGCACCACGGAGTACGTGGAGGGAACCGACGGCACCCCGAGCCTGAGCTGGGGTGTGCGGTCGTCCTTCGTCAGCTACGTGGAGGGAGGCATCGCGAACGGTGAGATCTCCACTGCCAACGGGGCCAGCCGCTCCGGCAGCGGGTTCAGTTGGGGCAGCGGATCGGGATCGCTGGACGAGTCCGGCCAGGGCACGCTGTCCTTCCCGGGTTCGGTGCACTTCACCGGTCACGACGGCATCCTGCAGACCACGCTCTCCAACCCGCGGGTGGAGGTCACCGACGCGAGCTCCGGCGTCCTGATCGTCGACGTGCAGTCCCAGGACATGGAAGGCAACGACCTGTCCGCCAGCGGTGTCACGTTCGCGAACCTCAGCTTCTCCTCCTGGGCCCAGGACGGCGGGACTGCGCAGGCCACTCTGACCGGGGCCGGGGCCGAAGCCTTCGCGGGCTTCTACTCCGCCGGTGAGTCGCTGGATTCGCTCACCGTGTCCGTCAGTGGCGCCACCGAGGGTCAGACCGTCGAGGTCTGCTACGACGCGGACGGTAACCGGGTCAACCCGGACGGCACGCCGTACACCGGTGGGGCCCTGGCATCGACCGGTATGGACGACGCCGGAATCTCCGGGCTCATCGGCCTCGCGGCCGCGCTCGGGCTTCTCGGAGCCGTGCTGGTCGCGAGCCGCGCACGCCGGACCATCCACAGCTGACACCATCCGCTGTGGCGCCGTGGACCACCCGTCCACGGCGCCACAGCGCTTCCGCCCCCGCACAAGGACCGCCCATGACTTCCCCTCGCATCCTGGCCACGCTCGGCGCGTTTGCCCTGTTGGCGGCTGCGGGCTGCTCGGCTTCGGCCTCAGGTGATGACCCACCCGCCCAGACCACCGCACCCACCGACACCGCATCCGCTGCCAGCACGCCTGCTGAGGACAGCACATCGACCGAAGCGGCCACACCAGACGGTGTCCTGAACGCCCTGGAGGCGACCGGACCGGCCAGTACGGCCACCATCGCGGACATCGAACCGGTGATCGACGGTGCCTCACCTTCCTTCCCCACAACCGTCACCGACGCAACCGGTGAGGAGATCACGATCGATGGTGCCGACCGGGTCCTGAGCCTGGACCTCTACGGCACACTCACCGACACGATCGTCGCGCTGGGTCTGCAGGAGCGCCTGGTCGGCCGGGCCAACTCCGACCTGCAGGAGTCCCTGCAGGATCTGCCGGTCGTGACCCAGAACGGCCACGACATCAGTATCGAGGCGGTGCTGGACCTGCACCCGGACCTGATCCTGACGAATACCACGATCGGCTCGGACACTGTCTACGACCAGCTCGAAGCCGGTGGCGTCACCGTGTTCCGGTTCGAGCACACCCCCAGCTTCGAGGGCATCTCCACCACGATCGAGGCGGTCGGTGCCGCATTCGGTATGGGCGAGGAGGCCACCACCCTGGCCGAACACACCCAGGACGAGCTCGATCAGGCACTGCAGTACGTCGACACCCTGAGCTCGGCCACACCCCAGGAGCCGCGCGCGATCGCGCTGTACGTGCGCGGGACCGCTGGAGTCTTCTTCATCCTGGGAGCCGACTACGGTGCGGCCGACGTCCTCGACGCTCTCAACCTGGAGGACACCGCGGCCGAGAATGGCATCACGGACATCAACCCGGCAAACGCCGAAGCGTTGCTGAGCCTCGACCCCGAGATCGTCCTGGCGATGGAGGGTGGGGTGGAGTCCACCGGCGGCATCGATGGCCTGCTAGAGCGGCCGGGGATGGCCGCGACCACTGCTGGCGAGAATCGGCGCGTGATCACCGCGCCGGACACCCAGCTCCTCGCCTACGGACCACGGACCCCGGAGGCAGTTCGTGCGCTCGGCGAAGCCATCTACACGGAGCAGTAGGTGACCGCCCGCACCTCAGCAGCCGATACCGGCACCGGTCAGCACACGGCCGTCCGCCCCGCCCGGGAGGAGAAGCGCGGGGGGACACGACCGGCCCGGGCGCGGGTCACGGCCGCCGTCCTCACCCTCGCCCTGATCGCGACTCTGGTGCTGTCCGCCACCCTCGGACAGTTCGGCACCAGCCCCGGGGAGGTGCTCGATTCCCTCTGGCGCGGCCTGACCACCGCAGCGATCCCCGAGTCCTCTCGCGTCGACGCGGCGCTGTGGGCGATCCGATTCCCACGCGCGCTGCTGGCGATGATGGTCGGAGCGTGCCTGGCGGTCGGTGGGGCCCTCATGCAAGGGGTGTTTGCCAACCCGTTGGCCGAACCCAGCATCATCGGGGTCAGCTCAGGTGCCTCGGTCGGCGCGGCGGCTGCGATCATCTTCGGGCTGTCCGCAGTCTCCACCTGGGCCCTGCCGCTCGCGGCGTTCATCGGCGCCGTGGTCGCGACCTTGGGGGTGTGGGCACTGGCGCGCAGTCGAGGGGCCGCGGCGGTGCTGACCCTGGTCCTCACTGGCATCGCGATCAATGCGATCGGCTCCGCTGCCACCAGCTTCCTGGTCTTCCTCGGGAACACGTCTTCACGGGAGCAGATCATCTTCTGGCAGCTCGGCACCCTGTCCGGTGCTCGGTGGGCGAGCCTGGGCGTGACGGCGGTGGTGTTCCTGCTCAGTTTTGTCGGTTGCCTGCTGGTGCGGCGGCAGCTGGATGTCCTCGCCCTCGGTGACAGTTCCGCGTCGGCGACCGGGGTTTCCGTGCAGCGGTTGCGCGTCCTGGTCATCGTGCTGGTCTGCCTGCTCACCGGCACAGCCGTCGCGTTCGCCGGAATCATCGCCTTCGTTGGCCTGATCGTGCCGCACGCCCTCCGCCTGATCGTCGGCCCCTCGCACCACTACCTGATCCCGCTCTCCGCGCTCGGCGGTGCCTTCCTGCTCAGCTCGGCAGACATCGCTGCCCGGACCCTGATCCCGTTCGCTGACCTGCCGATCGGCATCTTCACGGCGATCGTGGGCGGTCCACTCTTCCTCGTGCTGCTGCGGCGCACCCTGCACGGACAAGGACTGCGTCCCTCATGAGTGCACTCGCACTGTCCCAGATCACCGTCTCCCTGGGGGGAGCGAGAATCCTCGACGACGTCTCCCTCACCGTGGCCTCCGGCACGGTGACGGCGATCATCGGACCGAACGGCGCCGGGAAGTCGACCCTGCTGGCCGCCGCGGCCGGGTATCTCCGTCCCGAGGCGGGCACCGTCCACCTCGGCGGGGTGAACCTGGGACGCCTCTCCACCCGGGATGCCGCCCGCCGCCGCGCCGTCATGCCGCAGAACGCCGACGTCGCCTTCCCCTTCACGGTCCAGGAGGTGGTGGCCATGGGCCGCACCGCCCGGGGCACCTCCTCCCACGAGGATCGGCAGATCGTGACCGATGCGCTCGTGCTCACCGGACTCACCGCGTTCGCTCACCGTGAGGTCCCCACCCTTTCCGGCGGGGAACGTCAACTGACCGCCCTGGCTCGAGTAGTCGCCCAAGCCACCCCGGTGGAACCGGACAGTGTGGTGCTGCTCGACGAACCCACTGCCGCGATGGACATTGCCCACGCGGAACGGACGATGCACCTCACCCGCACCCTTGCTGCGCGAGGTGCGGCGATCGTCGTCGTGCTCCACGACCTGGACGCCGCGGCCGCCTACGCGGACCGCCTCGTGCTGATGAGCCAGGGTCGGATCCACTCCACCGGCACTGTGCGCGAGGTCTGTACCGAACGGAACCTCTCCCGCGTCTACGGCACCGGGATCGAAGTCTTCGAACATGGTGGGCGGCTACGGATCAGCCCCGAGCGCATCGATGCACCCGCTGCCGCCCATGGGCCGGCGCTACCGTGATCAGATGACACAGCAGGAGAGACGATTCGACGTCGTGCACGAGGAGAAGCAGACCGGGGAGGTCATCCGGGTGCTTCGGGACACCACCACGGGTGTCTGCTACCTGTACGCCTGGACGATGAGTGGCGGCGGCCTCACCGCCCTCCTGAATCCGGACGGAACTCCGGTCGTCCAGTCGGACTGAACGCCGCCTTCCCCGCGCACCGGCGCATGCCGATCGGGCGGCAGGGCGGCGCACATTCCGCCAGACTGGGTGCACACGCCGCGGTGGCGTGGAGACAGCGTCGTTCGGAGACAGCATCGTTCGGAGAGAGGGAGTGCGATCATGACGATCCTCGTGGGATACGTGCCCAATGCGATCGGAGCGGTCGCGGTCGACTTCGGTATCGAGGAGGCGCGGCGGCGGGGTGAGCCCGTCGTGGTCCTCAACACCGCACCGGGCGGTGAGCTCGGTGCCCAGGTGGCGAACGAGCAGTCGATCAGCGGGGTCCGGCGCCAGCTCGCGGATTCCGGGCTCGAGCACGAGGTGCTGCACTACACCACGTCCGGACGGGACGCCGCCGAGGAACTGGTGCACGTGGCCGAGGAACTCGACGTCTCGGCGATCGTGCTCGGGCTGCGGCGGCGCACCGTGACCGGCAAGTTCCTTTTCGGCAGCACGGCCCAGCGGGTCCTGCTCGATGCCAACGTGCCGGTGATCGCGGTGAAGCCGGCGCCGTAGCCCGCCGCCCAGACGGGCGCTGCATGGGCTCGCAGCGTCAGGCGAGAACGCTCTCGTCGTCGTCCTCGATGTCGCTCACGTCCAGATCTTCTGCGGTGACCTGCTTCTTGCCGTTGTACACGTCCCGGTCGATCTCGCCCGAGGCGTTGGCGACCAGCATCGCGACGAAGGTGTCGCCGTTGACGTTCAGAAAGGTCCGGAAGATCCCCGCGAACCAGTCGACGGCGATCAGCAGCCCGACCGCCTCGAACGGCAGGTCCAGCGCCGTGGCCAGGAACATTGCGATCACCGGGAACCCGCCGGGCACCGTGATCGTGCCCATGTTCAGCAGGATCGCCAGGGCCATCCCGAGCGCGATCTGACCGGGCGTGAGGTCGACCCCACCGGCCTGAGCGAGGAACATCACCGCGATCATGTAGTTCAGGACCGCACCGTAGGAGCCCATCGTCAGACCCACCGACAGGGTGAAGTTCGCCACCCGCTGGCTCACTCCGACCTTCTCCACCGTGTTCTTCAGCACTGTCGGAAAGCAGACCGCTGAGCTCGTGGTCGTCACCGCGATCGCTGTCTGCTCGGCGAGTGCGCGCGGCAACCGTAGCGGATTGAGGCCGGTGCGCGCCGAGACCACCAGGATGAACAGGGCGATCAGGATCAGCACGCCGATGAGCGTGGCACCGAGGTACTTCAACGCTGTGGTCACCACGGCAACTCCCACGTCCCCGGCCAGGGCCGCGAGCAGGGCAAACACGCCGATCGGCGCCACCCGCATCACGATCCTGATCATCAGCAGCACGACCTTCTGCACCTGATCGGTGAAGTTGAGCACCTCCCGGTTGCCGCTGCTGCGGATGTACTGGTTCAGCGCGACCCCGAAGATCAGCGAGAACACGATGATGGGCACCATCGCGGCCGAGGACATCGCCTCGAAGACGTTCGTGGAGACGAAGCCCAGGATCGTGTCCTGCCACCCGGTGGCCTCCCCGGCCGACTCCTCGAGACTGGGGTCGAGCTCGGTCGTGGCAGTCATTCCGGTGCCGGGCTGGATCAACACGCTCAGCAGATAGGCGAGCGCTGCAGCCACCACCGAGAAGGCGATCATCCACTTGAACGTGCGGAAGGCGATCTTCCCGACACCGGATCCGGACATCGATCCGGTGGCCACGATCACCGACGACATCACCAGCGGCACGATCGACATCTGGATCAGCCGGATGAAGATGTCGCCGACGAATTTCAGGTTGGCCGCCCATTCGCCAACCACCAGGCCGAAGACGATACCCGCGACCGCGGCGATCAGGATCTGACCTGCAAGGCTCTTCACGAATCTCATGTCGCCTGCAATTCCTCGACGTTGAGTGAGTACGCACCGCCTTCCGAATAATGGAAACCATATTCGCTCTGACGGAGTTGTCGGAGCCTACGCTTGCACCTGAGGTCCGTCAAGGCACACTAGCCGAGGACGGCACGAGGAGATCGGCTGCCGGCGCGCCACCCGCGGCCGTCCCCCGGCGACACGTAGCCCGCCCCAGCGATACCCGCGGGCACGCTCGCGCGCAGGAAGTATCGCCTGAATGGCTTCAGCGTGGGCGGGCGGAAGGGGCTGGGCTGGGCGCGCACGAAGCGGCGCCCGCCCTCACCACTCCCGGTGTTCGGGGATCAGCGTGCCCGGGTTCAGGTTCCGGCCCGGGTCCGCAGAAGAGAGCAGCCCCACCATCAGGTCCACCCCCGGTTCGGAGATGTCCTGCTCCATCCACGGCGCGTGGTCGGTGCCCACCCCGTGGTGGTGCGAGAGGGTGCCGCCGTGGTCCACGAAGGACTGCTGGATCGCGGACTTGACCACGTCGTACTGGGCCAGCTGGTCCTCCTCCGGCTTCGGCGGGAATGCGAAGGTGAAGTACAGGCACGCACCGGAGTGGTAGGAGTGCGAGAGGTGGCACATCACGAACCCGTGCACCCCAAGCTGGTCGAATGCGCCGCGGGCAGCGCGCACGGTCGAGGTGTACACCTCACCGAGGCGGGACCACGGTGCGGCGGTCTCGGACACGTCACCCAGGGCGCCTCGGTCCAGCAGGAAGTCCCGCAGGTACGGGGTGTCGAACTTCTTCTGGTCGTACATCTCCCCCGGTCCCTTACCGAGCTTGATGCCGCCGTGGCTGCTCACGATCTTGCCGACGATGCCCTTCTCCGCCCGCACCCGGGCACTGCCGCCCTCGTAGCCGATGTAGGAGATGCACACCTTCTCCAGGTCCCAGCCGCGCCGGCGGAGCAGCTCGAACAGCCCTTCACCCACTTTCGAGGACAGGCTCGTGGATGCCTTCCGGGTGGCCAGCGAGAACGCCGTCTCGGCAGCATCGGAGACCCGGGTGATGCTCGGGTGCGCATCGGAGGTGGAGATCTCCCGCATGGCAGCCAGCCCGGCGGCCCAGTTCGGGAACAGGTAGGCGATCACCTCACGGTTCTCCGGCAGCCGGTGCACGTGCACCCAGGCTTCGGTGATCACCCCGAGGCGCCCCTCGGAGCCGATGATCATCTCCCGCACGCTCGGTCCGGTCGACGTGCTCGGCAACGGCCGCAGCTGCACCACCTTGCCCGGCAGCACCACGGAGAAACCCCGCGTGATGTCGGCGATGTCACCGTACTTGTCCGACTGCATCCCCGAGGACCGGGTCGCGATCCAGCCACCGAGGGTGGAGTGCTTGAACGAGTCCGGTTGGTGACCCATGGTCCAGCCCTGGCCGTTCAGCTGCTCCTCCAGGTCCGGGCCCAGTCCACCGGCCTGAATCAGGGCGAGCCCGGCGTCGGCGTCGATCTCCAGCACCCTGTTCATCCGGCCCATGTCGAGGGAGACGACCGTGCGCTCCTCGCCCGCCTGCGGGGTAAGCGAACCGGAGATGTTCGATCCGCCGCCGAACGGGATCAGCACACCGTCGGCAGCGACCACGGCGTCCACCACCGCGCGCACCTCCTCGGCGTTGGCCGGGTAGACCACCACGTCCGGCACCCGCGGCAGGTCACCGGCGCGCACCCGGACCAGGTCCCGCAGGCCCTTGCCGTAGGTGTGCACCACCCGGTTCATGTCCTCGGTGCTGACCTGGTGGTCACCGACGATCGCGCGCAGCTGCGTGCCGAGCGCGTCCTCCAGCTGCGAGGCGGGCACCTCCAGGTCCTCGAACGACGGCGGTCGGCCGGCCGGGGAGTGCAGGTCCAGCCCGATCGCCTCCCGCACGAACGGTGCGAACGCGGGCTTGTTCTCGTGCTGGAAGGCGATGCCTTCCACACCCCAGCCCCACCACTTCTGGTGGACGACGTCGGTCATGAGATCCCTTCCTGTGCCTCGGGCAGGTCGTCGGTCTCCGCTGTCGGCGCGACATTCTCCTCGGGCACGAGCACATAGGAGGTCTGCATCCTGTGCATCGCCCGCACCCGCGCCTGCGCCCGTGCGTTGAACTCCGGCAGCTTCTCCCCCGCGCGCACCCGCAGCGGCTTGCCGATCAGCACCTTCACCGGCATCCGGCCGGACTTGGGCCAGAACATCCCGACCGGCATCGCATCGTGCGCACCGACCAGCGCCACCGGCACGATCGGCAGCCGCAGGGCGCGGGCGAGCGCGGCGGCACCGGGGGTGAAGTCGGCCATCTCACCAGTGCGCGAGCGCGTGCCCTCAGGGAAGATCAACAGCGGCACACCTTGGCGGAGCAGGCTCACCGAGAGCCCGGCGGACTTGCCGCGCGACTTGCCCCGCTCCACCGGGTAGGTGTTGAAGAACAGCGAGGTGAGGATGCTGCGCCACTTCGAGGAGTAGAAGTAGTCGGCACCGGCCGCGGTGGCGATGTTCTTGGTCACCCGGTACGGCAGGGCGGTCAGGCACAGCGGTGCGTCCAGGTGCGAGGAGTGGTTCGCCACCAGGATGAACGGACCATCCAGCCCGGCCAGGTTACGTTCGCCCTCGACTGTGACCCGCACCGTCGAGGAGATCACCGGGCGCAGGAGAAGCCGCTGGGCCAGGTATCGCAGCCCTCGGTGCGCCCGGGAGTGGTACCGGCTGGTTCTGCGCCGCTCGCTCATGCTCGTCCCTTCTTGATCAGCGCCGTTGCCCTGCGCACCAACGCGCGAGGCGCCCGCTGCGCTGCCCAGGCAATCACCGTGAACCTTCGTGATGGTACCGACCGGGTCTTCCCGGCCTCCACATCACGTAGACAGTCTTCCACCAACCGGTCCGATTCGAGCCACAGGAAGTTCGGGATCGCCGAGGTCCGGATACTCGCCCGGTCGTGGAACTCGGTGCGTACCCAACCCGGGATCAGCGTCATCACCTGCACCCCGTCGCGGTCCAGCTCCAGGCTCAGGCTCTCCGAGTACATGTTTACCCACGCCTTGATCGCCGAGTAGGTCCCCATCGGCACCAGCCCGGCCACCGAGCCGACGTTGATGATCAGCCCGCGGCCGCGTTCCTTCATCGTCCGCCCGGCCGCGCCGCCGAGGAGGAGCACACCGCGCACCATGAGGTCCATCGCGACCTCGTGCACGGTCATGTCCTCGGCCGTCAGCGGCGTGTGGATGCCGTTGCCGGCGTTGTTCACCAGGATGTCCACCGGCGCCGTCTCGTCCTCCAGCCGCCGGGCGACCCGGAGGGTGTCGGCGTGGTCGGTCAAGTCTGCTTCGACCGTCTCCACCGCGATGCGGTGCGCGGCGCGCAGCTCCTCGGCCACCTCGTCCAGGCGCTGCCGGTTGCGTGCCACCAGCACCAGGTCACAGCCCCGGGCGGCCAGAGCACGGGAAAAGGCCAGACCGATACCGGAGGTACCGCCGGTGACCATCGCGGTGCCGATGATCGCCGCCGCGGCAGTGCCCCTGCGCGCCCTCATCGGCGTCCTGAACCTGTGATCGAGCGGACCACCGGGGAGAGGCGACCCTCCGCCGTCGTGGTCCAGGAGTGCACCGGCCAGCGCTTCTCCCGCGCGTACCGGTACAGGCTCGGGTCGGGGTTGACCACGTTGGCGTGGCCGACCACATCCAACCACGGCCGGTCGGAGTAGGTGTCCCCGTAGGCGTAGGAGGCCGCCAGGTCCACCCCTTCCTCGCGGGCGTAGCGCACCAGCCAGGCGGCGCGTGCCTCGTCCACCAGCGGGGAGGTGGCCAGGTGACCGGTCCACCGTCCGGCGGCGTCCTTCTCCATCTCCCCGGCGTGGATCACATCGAACATCTCCGCCAGCGGCTCCACGAACACGTCGATCTGCCCGGTCACCAGCACGGTGCGGTGGCCGGCGGCACGGTGCTGGGCGATCCGCTCAGTGGCCTCGGCGTGCACCCGGGCGCGCAGCGACGGTGTCACCTTGGTGGCGATCACCTCGCGCAGCTCGGCCTCGTTCACCCCGGCGTAGCGGCGCATGAACGAGCGGATGAAGTCACCCCGGTCCCGGCGCTCGGCCTGCAGGTAGGTACCGGAGGTCGCCACCATCCCGCCGAGCTCGCGCAGCGCTGGCAGCATCCCCTTGGCGGCCAGCTCGACCCACACGTAGTGCTCGATCAGGCTCGCTGCTGCCACGGTGCCGTGCAGGTCGAACACGGCGAGCACATCGCTGCGCTGCGGCAGGTTCTTGGCGCTGGTCGAGGGTTTCACCGACGGGCGGCGCTCGCGCATCAGGCCCGGAACCTTCGGCACGTGCACCTCTTGCAGGTAGTACGCCCAGTCGATGGCGGTGACGTCGAACCCGTGCTCGGCCTGACGCTCGGCGGGCACCGCCTCGTGCAGCGCCCGGGTGTTGCTGTCGTCGAAGACCACCTCGGTCTGGGTGTAGGCCTGGTAGAGATCGGTGAACTTGCGCAGCGTGCCCAGATCCCGCTTGGCCTTGTAGATGGTGGAGATCCACTTCCGGGTGGTGTTGTTCGCGGGCAGTCGGCCGACCAGCGAGTCGGCAGCGTCCACGGCCAGCTCGCGGCGGCGCAGCGAGCGTTCCACCGCCGGCCCGTTCGGGAACGTCCAGTTCGGTACCTGCACGAACGAGCCGTCGGCGTCGGTTAGCGGGTGCTTGGAGAAGTAGCCGCGCAGCAGCCGCAGGATGGTGCCGAACCGCAGCGGGTTGCGGGACCCGGAGGAGACCTGGAAGTACTGCCCCTCCCCGGCCGGCGGGGGCGTGGCTGCGGCCGCGAGGATGGCGTTCACCACGTGGTCCACCGGGATCACGTCCAGGATGCTGTCCGCGAGCGCCGGGAACTCCGGCAGCATGCCGCGCCCGTAGGCGGCGATCAGCGGGTCGGCCACCTTGAACCCGTCGATCCAGCCGGGGAACGGGTGCTGCAGCGAGCTCTCGATGATGGTCGGGCGCACGATGGACAGCCGGTGCCCGGCGCCGGCCCACAGGTCCTCGGCCACCCGTTCGCCGAGTGCCTTGGTGAAGGTGTACACATCGGGCCAGCCCAACGAGGTGGCCCGGGTCCGTCCAGCGTCGACGAGCTGCTCGGTCACCCACGCCCGGCGGGCCTCCTCGGCGGCCTGCGCGACCGCCTGGGCGCCGGCCCGGCGGTGCTGCGCGCGAGCCTTGGCCACCAGCTTGCTGAGCAGCTGCGGCCGGCGGGAGGCGGTCTCGGTGTCCGCACGCGCGGCCAGGGCGCGGGTCATCTCCGCCTCGCGGTCCACCTGGTGGTCCAGGCTGCGCTCCTCGGAGAGTCCCTTGCGCAGACCGGCCACGTAGCAGGTGGACACATGCACCACGTGCGGGTCGGAGCCGGAGGCGGCGATCGCCTCGTACAGGTTCACCGGACCGCCCACGTTCGCAGCGAACGCCTCGTCGATGGGCAGGTCGAAGGAGACGGTGGAGGCGGAGTGGATCACCACGTCCAGGTCGCCGGGCAGGTCCGGGACGTCACCGAGGTCTCCGGCGAGCACGGTGATGCGCTCGGCGGCCTGCGCCTGCGCCACCTCGGCGCCGACCCGTTCGCGCCACGGGCCGAACACTGGCTTGTGCAACAGCTTGTCCACGCGCGCCTGTGCACTGAGCGCGCCGCGGGGGCGTACCAGCACGGTGATCCGGGTCGACGGATAGGCGGACAGCAGCTTCTCGACGACAGCCTGTCCGACGAATCCGGTGGCACCTGTCACCAGGACGTGGGCGTTGTTCAATGGGTCCGACACTCCGGTTACTGTACGCGGAAGCCGGCGCTCCTGTTGCCTCCGCGGACGAATCGGCCCAGTGCGGAGCGCACCGGTGTGCCCGCCGCCACTCCCAACAGGGCCTGCACCCGGGCATCCACCCTGCACACATCCGGCCGCGCGGCCGGATCGGCGAGTAGCAGTTCGGCCACCGGGTGCAGCGCGCTGTGCCCGGCATAGCGGGCTCCGGGCCAACGCCAGGCGCGGGCGGCGCGGCGCGCGTGCCGGATCGCACCCGGGTCGGGGGTCCGCTGTTGGAGCTGCGCGGTGTAGAAGGCCAGGTGCCGCTCCTTCATCGGCAGCACGGCCTCGGTCAGCGGGGCACACACCGGAGCCACGGCCGCCAGGCGGCGGTAGCACAACCCCAGCACGGCGGTGTCCAGCCACCCGGTGGTCAGGTGGCCGGCCACCACCTGCTCACCGAGCAGGTTGGTGCGCACGGAGTGCAGGATCGGTCGTGCTCGTTCGTCCCAGCCCCGGAGCAGGCGGCCGACGACGGCGTCCCCCTCCTGGTCCAGCTCCGCACCGTTCGTGGTGAGCACCTCCCGCAACGAGGTGGCGAGCCAGTACTGCTCGTAGCCCCAGGTCACCAGGAAGGCGGTCACCTCCGACTCGGCGTGGGTGGGGGTGACCAGCACGTCGCGCATCAGGTCGAGGACGCCGTGCTCGACCTGCCAGAGGTAGCGCAGCGCCGCCAGCGTGGCCGGGTCCAGGCCGGTCAGCGTGGCCAGGTCGAGGTTCGCCGGCCGGAGGTCGATCGGTGTGCGGGTGTAGGTCTTGACGTCAAAGGTCGCAGGCATCGTCACCGTCAAGCAGCGGCGATGCCGCGGGTGTCGAGGGCATCGGCCACGATGGTCAGGCCCTCCATCCCGGGCAGCTTGGCGATGTGCCGGTCGATCGCATCGATCGCCTTGCGTCCCACCGCACCGCCGAACAGGTGGCCCATCACGTGCGTGACCTCCTCATCGCTGGCGATCCCCGAGCCGACCGGCCGCCACGCGGTGGACAGCGCGAGCCGGGCGAGCTTCTGAGCCTTGGGGCTGTTCGTCAGCCGCGTGCGGGCCTGGGTGGCGTAGAAGGCCACGTGCCGGGCCTCCTGGGCAGCGATCCGGCGCAGCAGCACCGCCAGGCCGGGATGCGGTTCGAGCA
The DNA here is from genome assembly GCA_019116305.1 of Candidatus Ruania gallistercoris. GTDB lineage: Bacteria > Actinomycetota > Actinomycetes > Actinomycetales > Beutenbergiaceae > Ruania > Ruania gallistercoris. The sequence goes on from DXBY01000311.1 coordinate 13,386, forward strand.
CGGCGAGGCGCTTGTAGGCCGCGGAGGCGGACCATTCGTTCACCGCGCCCCAGATCATGTGCGCCGCCACGAAGTCCTTACCCACGAGGTTGGACATGATCGACTGCTTCAGCGGTGCGATCCGGTCCTTCCAGCCGAGCTTGACCCGCTTGGCCTTCAGCTCGTCGTAGGAGACGGTGATGCCGTGCAGCGAGAGCACGTGCGCGAGCGCCTCCCCGTGCCAGAACTCCTCGCGGTTCCACATCGTCATGAACGCGTTCACCTCGCCCTCCCGACGGGAGCGGGTGACCAGCATGTCCCGCAGGTAGCAGACCGTGTGGTACTCCACATCGCACATGTACCGCAGCGTGCGCAGGGACTCAGGCGGCAGTGGGTCGGTGCGGAAGACCTCGAGGTCCAGGTCCTCCCAGCCCACGCGGACGGAGTCGCGGGCGAAGCGTTCGATGTCGAAGGCCATGCGCGCCATCCTTGCTACGAGTCTCGGGCCGGATCTCGACCGGAGTTCGGAACCGATACGCTACATGGACTGTAGCGATGGTCGACACCAGCGTACGACGTTGACCGGACCGCAGCCAAGCCCGTGGCAAGACCCCGTCAGCCGACCCCGTGACGAGGCCCGGGTCAGCCAGTCCCGTGGTAAGGCCCGGCCACCTACCCGTGCGGACACGTTGTCTCGGGTGAGACCCGTACCCGCCGACTGGACCTACGCGGGCCTATGCTCCGCCGTCGGGAGCCAACGCCCTGCGCATCAGCGCGACCACGGAATCGATCCACTCCGGTGGGAACGTGCCGGCGTGGGCGAAGCGGGCGGCAACCGCGCCGAGCACGAGGTCCGCAACGGTCTCCACCTCCGCATCCGCGCGGACCTGACCGGTGGCCACTCCGGCGCGCAACCGCTGCACGCCCATCTCCATCCTGGGCCGGAGCAGCTTCTCCCGGATCAGTTCCACCAGCTCCGGGTCGCCACTCTGCACCAGGCCCAGGAACACTCCGACCCCGCGGTTCTGCTGGAAGGTGGCGATGGTGATCTCGATCGCGGTGCGCATGTCCGCCCAGACGTCCGCCGTGGGCACCAGCACGTTTGCCGCGCCGATCTCCTTGAGCGCCGACTCCAGCACCTCCCCGCGGTCCCGGTGCCGGCGGTAGATCGTGGTACGGGCGACACCGGACTCGGCGGCGACTGCCTCGATGGTCACCGCGGCCGGACCGTGGGCGCGCAGCAGCGCCATGGCGGCCTCGTGGATCCGGCGGTCGACGTCTTCACCACGTGCCACCGGTACCCTCCCTCTTCTGGCGCTCAGGCGGTCAGGTCCTGGGCAAGCAGGTCCGCCAGCTCGGCGAGCACCTGCTCGGCCCGCGGACCGTCGGCGTGCAAGGTCACGGTATCGCCATGCTCTACAGCCAGTGTCATCACTCCGAGGATGCTGGCAGCATCCTGCGGGACGGACCCGTCCTTGGAGATCCGGACGTTCACCCCGGTGTCCTCCACCGCGCGGGTGAACACGGCGGCTGGGCGTGCATGCAGGCCCACAGGGGATCCGATCGTGACGGTTCGCTTTGCCATCGCTCAGTCCTTCATCGGCGCTTTCGCATGAGTTCCTCAACTTACCGGAGCGATCTGGGAATTGGCTGGGTCCCGGCTGTGAATGTGACGCACGTGACGGCGCCGCTCGCACCGAGGCCGCAAGCTTCCAGTTGCGGCCTCCCGCCCCCAGCCGCAGGCTAAGGGAGACCGAACACGAGATCAGGAGGGCCCCATGGGACTGGGTGACAAGTTCGACAATGCCGCCGAAGGCGCTGCGGGCAAGGCGAAGGAAACGGTCGGCAAGGCCACCGACGACGAGGAGCTGGAGGCCGAAGGCCGCAAGGACCAGGTCGTCTCGGACGTGAAGAAGGCCGGCGAGAAGATCAAGGACGCGTTCAACCGCTGATTCGCTGCGGGTTCGGCCGGTCGACTACCCGCCGGCCTGCCGGCCCCGCACCTCAGCAGTGCTGGTGAGCACGTCCTCGATGACCTGAGCGACGCCGTCATCGAGGTTGCTCGACGCCACCTCGTCCGCAGCCGCCAGGGTGACCGGCTCCGCGTTCGCCACGGCGATACCGCGGCCCGCCCAGGCGAGCATCTCCGCATCGTTCGGGGCGTCGCCGAACGCGAGCACCTCGCTACGGTCGATGCCCAGGTGGGTGCACAGCTGTTCCAGCCCCCAGGCTTTGGACACTCCCGGCGGGAGCACCTCCACGAACGGGGCGCCGGAGTGCGTGGCCGCGAAGCCGTCCAGGCCCAGCCCGGCGACCAGAGCGAGCAGGTCGTCGTTGCCGAGCTCGGGATGGCGCACGATGAGCTTCAGGCTCGGCTCGGCGAGCACCTCGGTCAGCGGGCGCACGTCCATCTCCGCCGGTTCTCTCTTGTGGTCGGCGAACGTGGCCGACTGGGCGTACTCGGTCTGGGCCACGAAGGAGCGACCACCCTCGCGCACGCTGGCAAACATCACCTCGGGCAGCGTCTTGAGCAGGGCCGCGGCGACAGCCTGCTGCGTGCCGGCCTCCAGGTGAGCGGAGAACAGCACCTCGCCGGTGGTCAGGTGCAGACCCTGCCCGCCGTTGCCGCACAGCGCCCACCCGTCGAACCCTGCGATCTCCGCCACCGGGCTGAGCCCCAGCGGCTGCCGGGCGGTGACCGGGACCACCTCGATTCCGGCTGCCCGGGCGGCGTCCAGGGCCGCGCGGTTGCGCGCCGAGATCGTGGTCGGGTCGCGCAGCAGCGTGCCGTCCAGGTCGGTGGCGATCAGCCGAATACTCACCCCGGCACCGTAACCCGCCGAGCGCCGGCGATCGTCGTCACTGCCCGAGCCCGGCGACCCCGCGCCACCTGCGCCGGACCCGGCCACCCTCTGCGCGCCGGCGCGATACTCCCCACGGGCGATACCGCGGAGCACTCCGCACTGCACCATGTACGTACTGAATCGATTCACGTTTCGGGCGGGCGGGTGGCCTGCGTGGTCGATGACGCGACGGGTGGGTGGTCGATGGCATGAGGGGCCGGGGCGGGCGCGGGTAAAGTCGCGGGTATGACCGCTGCGACGCCCCCGCCCGCGATGGAAGTGCTCCCCTGGCAACGGTTCGGGGAGGCGGCCCGAGATCTGGCCCGCACGGTCTACGCCAGCGGCTGGATGCCGGACCTGGTGATCGCGGTGGCCCGCGGTGGGCTGGTGCCGGCAGGCTCGATCGCCTACGCCCTCGGGGTCAAGGCGATGGGCACGATGAACGTGGAGTTCTACACCGACATCGAGGAGACCCTGCCCGACCCGGTGGTGCTGCCTCCCCTGCTGGACACCAGTGTGCTGGCCGGGGCGAAGGTGTTGGTGGTGGACGATGTGGCTGACTCCGGTCGGACGCTGCAGGTGGTGATGAACCTGCTGCAGGAGGGGGTGCCCTCACCCGAGCCCGACGGCGCAGCCTCATCGGAGAGTCCTACGCCGTTGCGGGTCGCTCACCTGCCGAGCGAGGCGCGCTCGGCGGTGCTGTACACCAAACCGCGCTCGATCATCGAGCCGGACTACACCTGGCGGCGCACCGACCGGTGGATCTCGTTCCCGTGGTCCGCCCAGCCACCGGTCACCAGCACCTGACCTGATCCGCACGCTGAATCGAATCAAGCGATACTTCCTGCGCTGAGGAGTGCTCTGCGGTATCGCTCGGGCGTGGGACGTGCGGCATCGCCCGGGCGTGGGACGTGCGGCATCAGTGGCCGCAGCCGCGACCCTGGACGCTACCCGCCCTCACCCGCGACTCTGCCCGCACCAGCACCAGCACCAGAGGAGACTGCGATGGCACGGATGCCTGCCGCTGAGATCGACGTCGATGTCCCGTTGCTGCACCGGTTGCTCGCCGACCAGCACCCGGACCTGGCCGAGCGGGAGATGCAGGTGGTGGCCAACGGCTGGGACAACGTGATGATCCGCCTAGGCTCCGACCTGGTGGCCCGGCTACCCCGGCGGCAGGCAGCCGCAGCGCTGATCGACCATGAACAGCTCGTCCTGCCGCGGTTGGCCGACCGGCTGCCGGTCGCGGTACCGGTGCCCGTGCACACCGGCACCGCGACCGATTACTACCCGTGGTCCTGGACCGTGGTGCGCTGGCTGCCCGGAGCGCCCGCCGCCGCTCAGCCCCCGCAGGAGCGGGATGCATGGGCCGGCGAGCTCGCCGACTTCTTCGTCGCCCTGCACACGCCGGCCGATGCCGACGCACCGGCGAACCCGGTCCGCGGCGTCCCGCTGGCCGACCGTGCCGAGGTGATCCGCGCCCGCTTCGACAGGGCCACCTACACCGGTGCAGCCGAGCTGCGGAAGATCTTCGAGGTGTCCGCTAGC
>DXBY01000043.1 GCA_019116305.1 Candidatus Ruania gallistercoris
GGCTTGCGCCGCCGTGCAGTCGAGTCGGATCACCGCGGCGCCGGGTCTGGACCCGCGCAGCACTCCTCTGAGCCGACCCGGGTCGAGCCCGTCGCGGCGAGCGATCAAGACCGCCAGTTCGTACTGGCTGAGTGGCTCCGGCCCAGCCACGTGATGAACGCCAGACCGACCGGAGGTAGCGACCTCCCAGACGGCGGTGACGAGATCGTCCCGGGAGACGGGTGAGCGGATCTCGTCGGTGTAGAACGCGCGGCTGCCCGGGTCCGCCACTGCTTCGTGGACGGCGTGGTCACGCGGGGTGTCGCCGTCGCTGCCGATTATCAGCGAGGTGCGCACGATCGCGGCGGTCGGGTCGATGGTGGACACCGCCGTCTCCGCTGCGGCCTTCGCAGCGCCGTAAGGAGTGACCGGCGATGGTGGCTCACCCTCCTTGTATCCCTCGTCGCGGCCGGCGAAGACAGCATCCGTCGACATCATCAGTTGCCGCACTCCCCGCTCCGCACAAGCGATGGCCACATTCACAGCCCCGCTTGCGGTCACTTCCCAGTCCCCGACCACGGCTGCGGAGTTGAGCACGAGGTCAGGGCGAAGCTCTGTGATCAGACGATCGACCGCCTCTCCATCGCGAACATCGAGGGGCCGCCATGCACACTCCTTGAAGCCTGGCGGCTTGGTCCGGGACACACCCAGCACGTCGTGGCCGAAGCGCCGGACCGCCGAACACAGAGCCGAGCCGAGTGTGCCCGTCGCCCCGGTGATCAGGACGCGCATGGCGTCGCGACTGTCCATGCCATGGTGCAAGTCTGCCAACATGAGGCGACGCCTGTGGATACAGAAGGTTTCCGTTCCGACCAGGGCGTACCGTGGACCCATGATCAACAGATCGCTACTCGATCAAGCGCTGCGACTGGATGAGCCAGCGCGCAGAGAGTTGATCGTTGCGCTACAGCAGTCCCTCGGCGCAGAGGAGGTCGCGCCAGAAGTCGCCGCGATCATCGATCATCGCATCGCTGAAGCTGACGCGGACCCCGACGACTCGGTGTCGCTGGACGACTTCGAGCGACAGATCCGCTCCCGACGCAGCGCGTGAGCTACGCGGTACGCCTCCACGCCAACGCGCAACGCGACTTCGCTCGTGCCATCGCGTGGTACGCAGCGGAAGCTCCCACTGAAGTGCCCCGCTTCGTCGACGACTTCATCGCGACAGCGCGCAGGCTCGAAGTCTTCCCACATCTCGCCCCCTTGGTATATCGCGGAGCCCGACGCGCGAACCTGACGACCTACCCATATCAACTCTGGTATCGGGCGCTGGACCAGGCGAATGTCATTGAGGTCATCGCACTGCTCCACCACCGGCAAGATCCTGCTCAGTTCGGCGAGCGACTCTCGTAGCGGACTCACTCACCCGTGCAACCGCGCCAGGAACTCCCGGGTCCGCGGCTGCTGTGGGTCGTCCAGCACCTGCTCCGGCGGCCCGGACTCCAGCACCCGGCCGCCGTCGAGGAAGCAGACCTGGTCGGCCACGCGGCGGGCGAAGCCCATCTCGTGGGTGGCGATGAGCATCGTCATCCCTTCCGCGCGCAGGCCGGCGAGCAGATCCAGCACCTCGCCGACCAACTCGGGGTCCAGCGCCGAAGTCACCTCATCCAGCAGCAACAGCTCCGGATCGTTCACCAGGGCGCGGGCGATCGCGGCGCGCTGCGCCTGCCCGCCGGAGAGCTGGTCCGGGTAGGCGGCTGCCTTCTCCGCCAGCCCCACCCGGGTGAGCATCTCCATCGCGGCCGCCTCGGCCTCGTCCTTGCCGCGGCCGTGGACCAGCCGGGGGGCGAGGGTGATGTTGTCCAGTACCCGCATGTGCGAGAACAGGTTGTAGGCCTGGAACACCATGCCGAGACGCGCGCGCACCTGATCGGCGTTCACCCAGGGATCGGCGATGTCCACCCCACGCAGCTCGATCGAGCCATCGTCGATGTCCTCGAGCAGGTCGACCGCCCGCAGCAGGGTGGACTTACCCGACCCCGAAGCGCCGATCAGCACGACGCAGGAGTGCTCGGCCACCTCCAGATCTACACCGCCCAGCACCAGGTGCTCCCCGAAAGACTTGCGCACTCCACGTAACCGCAGCAGCGGGGTGGGCAAACCACCCAAGGTGAGCTCCGCCGTCGACGGCTCGATCGGTTCGTTCATCGGATCGCCCCGGCCACGCCACGCGCCCCGCGCCAGCCACGGCGGGCGTTGTAGGCATCCACGGCTCGGGTGAGCGGGATGGACACCAACAGGAACAGGAACCCGGCCGCCACGTACGGGGTGAAGTTGTAGTCCCCGCTGACCGCGATCTGCGCCACCCGGATCGCGTCCACTGCGCCGAGGATGGAGATCAGTCCGGAGTCCTTCTGCAGCGCCACCACCATGTTCAGCAGCGCCGGCACCACGTTGCGCACCGCCTGCGGCACCACGATCCGCCGGGTGGTCTGCGCCCGGGTGAGCCCCAGCGCGCGGGAGGCGGCCACCTGCGCCGGGTGCACGGCCTCGATCCCGGACCGGAAGATCTCCGCCAGGTAGGCACTGTAGGTGAGCACCAGCGCCAGGGTGCCCAGGAACGCGGCCTGGATCGGCAACCAGGGCAACCGCAGCGCCGGCAGCCCGAAGCCGACCACCAGCAGCACCAGCAGCACCGGCACCCCGCGGAAGACGTCCACGAACACCACCACCGCGGCCCGCACCGGGAACAGCGCCGCCGCGGTGGTGGTCCGCGCGATCGCGAGCAGCAAGCCGAGCACCAGCGAGATGACCCCGGCGATCACCCAGACCCGCAGGTTCAGCCACAGCCCTTCAGCGAGCGCCGGCAGCATCTCCACGAACCGGCCCGGGTCGAAGAACGCCTCCCGGGTGCGCTCCCAGCCCGGGGACGAGACCAGCACCCACCACGCCAGCGCCGCGACCACCACCGTGGAGACCAGCGCGACCAGGAAAGAACGGCGCCGGGCCCGACGGCGGTAGGCGGCCCGGGCTAGCGCCTGCTCGCTGGGCTCGTGCGGTGCCATCGGCGCCCCGGTCAGCTCAGCTCGGGGATTCCGTCGGTGTTCAGCCACTCATTTGCCAGCGCGTCCAGCGTGCCGTCGGTGCGCAGCGCCTCCACTGCCTCGGAGACGCACTCGGTCAGCGGGGACTCGGCATCCAGCACGAAGCCGAGTTGGGGAACCTCGCCGGCGACCGGCAGGGTGCCGATCACCGAGGTGTCCGGGAAGTACACGGTGGAGGCGGACACCGCCTGGCTGACGTCCATCACCACCGCGTCGATCTGGCCGCTACTCATCGCCTGCATCGCCATCCCGGCGTCGTCGTAGGGCACCAGCTCGACCGTCTCGCCCCAGGCGGCCTCGGCGTCAGTCATCGAGGTCTGCCCGGCGGTCACGCCGACCCGCGCACCCTCGAGATCGGCCAGTGCGGCGGCGCCTGAGTAGTCACCGGAGTCGGCCACCACCACCCCCTGGTAGGTGTCCAGGTACGGCGCGGAGAAGTCCACCACTTCGGCCCGTTCCGGGGTGATCGTGGTCTGGTAGGCGGCGAAGTCGAACGGCTTGATGTTCGGGGCGATGATCTGCTCGAAGGTGACGTTCTCCCAGGTCACGTCCTCCGCGGCGAAGCCGAGCTGGTCGGCGACGGCGTACACCAGAGCGGACTCGAAGCCTTCCCCAGTGGTGGGGTCCTCGCCCACGTACCAGGGCTCGTAGGGGGTGGAGGTGCCCACGGTCAGCGTCCCGTCGGTGAGGGTCTCCAGGGAGCCCGGCTCGCAGGTCGCGGCGCCGGCGCCTTCGCCGCCCTGGTCGCCGGCGGTGCCGCCGTTGCCGCTGTCACCGCTCGAACACGCAGTCAGCGCCAGCGCGAGAGCGGCAGTGGTCAGGACGAGGGCATGGCGGCGCACGATGAACCTTTCCCGGGACAGCGGTCATCACCTGAACTGTAAAGCATCCGGTGTGACCTGCGGCCGGTCGGCGGACGAGAGGTGATTGGGCTCACAGGCCGCACAGTGTGGCAGAAGCGCTTCCGCTGAAGCGCGCGTTCGGCGGCAATGTCAGTGGCCGCAGCTAGCCTCGAACATACATGCGATGAGGATGGTGAGGACGATGACGACCGACGCGACGAACCCCAGCAGCCACGGCAGCGGGCGGCCGGCGACCCCGGATGACCTGACCGAGCGACCGGTGTGGACGTTGGCTGCCGAGCTGGGCACGCTGGCAGTCGGCATCGCGGCAAGCACCTGCCGGTTCCTGGTGCTGCTCGGCGAGTTCGATGCGCGCGAGGGATGGGGACACTACGCCGGGGTCACCTCCAGCACGCATTGGTTGTCCTGGCAGTGCGGGATGGCCCGGGTGACCGCGCGGGAACAGGTGCGGGTGGCGCGGGCGATGCGCGACCTGCCGCTGATCACGACCGAGTTTCGGGCCGGCCGGCTCAGCTACTCAAAGGTGCGCGCCATCAGCCGCGTCGCAACCCCGGAGAACGAGGCGGAGCTGGTGCAGGTGGCCGAGGCGGGCACCGCCGACCAGGTGCAGCGGTTCTGTGCTGGTGTGCGCTCGGCCGCCGGATCGCTGGCCGAGGTCAATGAGCGCCACGACCGTGGAGCGCTCACCTACCGCACCCTGGCGGACGGGTCGACGAGCGTGTCCGTGCGCTGCTCACCGGAGCAGGGTGCGGTGATCGTGGACCGGCTGCAGGAGGCGCAGGAGTACCTGAAACGCACGGCAGCCGACGAAGACGAGTCGGGCTTCTCGCTGCTCGATGCCCTGGTGCTGGTCTGCGAGCAGTCCGAGGTGGCGGCCGGGAGCAGCCGGCAGCGCGGGTCACGCCGGGCGGAGACGGTGCTGCACACCACGCTGGCCGATCTCGCCGGTACACCGGTCACGGAAACAGCCGACGACCCGCACACCCTGATCGGACCGCGGTTGGAGTCCGGTGCGGCGTTGCACCCGGAGACGGCGCGCCGACTCGCCTGCGACTCCGGGCTGGTGATGCACCTGCACGAGGACGGCTCCGCACCCCCGGGTGATTGGGTGCGGCCGAACCCGCGGCCGGGCCGCACCGTGAATCTCGGCCGGCGGCGACGGTTGCCCAGCGCCGCCCTGTTCCGGGCGATGTGGGACCGCGACCACGGCTGCAGCTACCCCGGGTGCGGTCGGCGCCGGTTCCTGCACGGGCACCACCTGGTGCACTGGTCCCGGGGCGGACGCACCGATCTGGACAACATGGTGCTGCTCTGCGGTGAGCATCACCGCCGGCTGCACGAGGGTGGCTATCGGATGCGCCGCCGGCCCGGCGGCACGATCCAGGCGCTGGATCCGACCGGGAGGCCGGTTCCGGTGCCGGTCGGTGCCGGTGGGGGCGCCAGCACCAGCGAGCCCGCCGAGGGGGCGTCCTTGGTCGCTCTCGACGGCGGACCGCTGCAGCTGGGCTATGCCGTCTCCACGGTCGTGACGAACTGGGCACGACGGCGCCAGCTCGCCGCCGAGGAGGAGGACAGCGCGGCGTAGCCGGTCCCGCTTCCGGGGAAGCGGTCAGCCCAGAGCGGCGACGATGTGCTCGGCGATCGCCAGCGAGGCGGTGGCCCCCGGTGACGGGGCATTGCGCACCTGGGTGACCGGGCCCCGCTGCTCGATGGCGAAGTCGTCCAGCAGCCGGCCGTCCCGGGTCATCGCCTGGGCTCGGATCCCGCGCCCCACGGGAGTGAGCCGCGCACCCGCGAGGGCCGGGACATAGCTGCGTGCCTCGGTGAGGAATCGCTCCGGAGAGAGCACGCCGGCCAGCTCACGCACCGCCGTCGGCACGTTTCGGGCGGCGAAGCGCCAGAACCCGGGCCAGCGGGCCACATCGGCGAGATCCCGCGCGCTGACCTGGCCCCGGTAGCCCTCCCGGGCCCCGGACAGGAACGCGTTCGGGCCCACGGTCAGCGCCCCGTCCACCCGCCGGGTTAGGTGCATGCCGAGGAACGGGTAACGCGGGTCTGGCACCGGGTAGATCAGGCCGCGGGTGAGCTGGGCGTGCGCGTCGTCGATCCGGTAGTACTGGCCGAAGAACGGGATGATCGCGGGTGCCTGGTCGCCGCCGGATGTCCGGGCAAGGCGATCGGAGGACAACCCGGCGCAGACCACCACCCGGTCGAAGAGCTGCACGGCACTCTCGGAGCCGGTGACCACCCGCACACCCCGCGCCAACGGCACCACCGCGTCCACCCGGGTCCCGAGGAACACCTGTCCCCCGGCGGCACGGACGTACTCGGCGAGCGCCCGGGTGATCGCCGCATAGTCCACCACCGCCGTGCTGGGTGAGACCAACGCCGCCACCCCCACCGCCTCCGGCTCCACCTCCGCGAGCCCGGCCGGGCCGACCAGCTCCACGCCGGGCACCCCGTTGGCCCGGGCCCGCTCGGCGATCGCCTGCAACCGGGCGTGCTCCGCGGTGTCGCGGGCGATCAGCACCTTCCCGCACTCCAGGTAGTCCAGCTCCCGCTCGGTGCAGAACTCCCGCAGCAGGTCCACCCCGCGGCGGCACAGCCGAGCCTTCAGCGAGCCCGGCGGGTAGTACAGCCCGGCGTGCACCACCCCGGAGTTGTGCCCGGACTGGTGCGCAGCGAGCCGGCCCTCCTTCTCCAGCAGGGTGACCTGGGCGCCGGGGTCGCGCCGGAGCAGCTCGCGGGCCACGGCACAACCGAGAATCCCGCCGCCCACCACCGCGTAGCTCGTCACGGCTCCACGATAGGGGCGCTTCCGCTGAAGCGCGGTGAGGTTGTGGAGGTGAACTCAGACGCGGGCGGCGGCGAAGCCCGGCTCGATCTGGTTGGTGACGATCTGCTGCTTGATGTGGTGCGGGGCGAAGGAGTTCCAGGCCGCCAGCAGCGTGGCCTCCTCCAGGTCGTCCAGGGTCCAGCCGGCCTCGGAGACCAGCCGCTCCATCTCGTGGCTCATCGAGGTGCCGGACATCAGCCGGTTGTCGGTATTGATGGTGACGGCGAAGCCCAGGTGCCACAGCGTGCTGATCGGGTGGTCAGCCACTGAGGTGGCAATCCCGGTCTGCAGGTTCGAGCACGGGCACACCTCCAACGGCACCTGCCGGTCCAGCACCCAGGAAGCCAGCGTTCCGAGGGTGGCTTCAGTGGCGGTGCCCGGGGCGGCGTCAGCCGGGGTGAGCTCGATGTCCTCGATGATCCGCACCCCGTGCCCCAGCCGCAGTGCGCCGCACACCTGCAGCGCCTCCCAGATGCTCTCCGGTCCGGCCGCTTCCCCGGCGTGGATGGTGTACGGGAAGTTCGCCTCCCGCAGGGTCTGGAACGCGCTCCGCAGCCGGCCGGGACCGAACCCGTCCTCCGGGCCGGCGATGTCGAACCCGACCGCGCCACTGTCCCGGTTCTCCAGCGTGAGCGCGGCGATCTCGTCCGCCCGGTCGGCCTGGCGCATCGCGGAGAGCAGCGTGCCGGCCTCGATCGTGTGCCCGGCACCGGCCGCCTCCGCCTTGCCCTCCTCGATGCCGGCGTGCACGGCGTCCACCACCTGCTGCAGGCTCAGCCCACCGCGCAGGTGTTGTTCCGGGGCGTAGCGCAGCTCGGCATAGACCACCCCGTCGGCGGCGAGGTCGACCACCGCCTCCCGGGCCACCCGGGTGAGTGCGTCGGCAGTCTGCATCACCGCGAGGGTGTGGTCGAAGGTCTCCAGGTAGCGGACCAGCGAGCCGGAGTCGGCGGCTGCCACGAACCACTGCGCCAACGCTTGCGGATCCTCGGCCGGCAGCTGGTGGCCTACCTCCGGCGCCAGCTCCAGCATCGTCGCCGGCCGCAGCCCACCGTCGAGGTGGTCGTGCAGCAGCACCTTGGGCAGAGCAGCGATCGTCTCGCGGGTCAGGCTCATGCACCCAGCGTATCGAGGATGTTCGCCACCGCGAGCGCCACACCGAGCGCGCCGAGCACCACCACCGCCACGGTCACCTGCAGCAGCACCGACCACCGCGAGGCCGCGGTCGGCTGCCAGTAGCGCAGCCGGCGCAGCGCCCCACCCAGACCGGCGATCGCCGCCAGGGCCGCCAGACCGGACAGCACCGGGTGGCCGAGTCGCTGCGCCGTCATCGACGCCACCAGTGCCCCCATCGTGACCGCGAGCACCGTGCGGTGCCAGGACAGCATCGTGCGCTGCGGCTGGGCGCCGGCATCGCCCTCGATTCCGGTGGTCACGTCACGAGCTGCACGATCACGTAGCCCACCATCAGCACGGCGAACAGCCCGACGGCGATCACCAGAGCGGGCAGGATACGTGGCGCGGGTAGGGGCTCACCCAGGCGCAGCGCCCGCTCCCGGCGGCGCCACCCAGACAGCGCGGCCAGGGCGAGCACGCCACCAGCGAGACAGGCGAGCCCGGCGACGACGTCCAGGAAGGCGTTCCCGGCCCCGAAGGAGGCGAGCGTGGTCAGCGCCACCCCACCGGCCACCAGGGCCAGACCCGTGCGCAACCAGGCCAGCGCGGTGCGCTCGTTCGCCAACGAGAAGCGCACATCCGGTTCGGTGCCCACCCCGTACACCGAGCGCGGGCGGCGCTGGTCCTCCTCGTTCACTGGGCCTCCACCCGGTCCAGCAGCACCGACCCGGTGGCCGGCCGGGCGCCCTCGGCGGCGATCGTGACGGCGTCGGCGAGCGCTGCGCGAGCCCGGTCCACCCGCTCCGGGGTGTCCGTGTGCAGCGTCATCAACACCTCCCCGGCGCGCACGGCGGCTCCCGGTTTGGCGTGCAGCTGCACCCCGGCGCCGGCCTGCACCGGTTCGTCCCGCCGGGTCCGCCCTGCGCCCAGGCGCCAGGCGGCCAGCCCCACGGCGTAGGCGTCCAAATCGACCAGCACACCGTCGGCCGGGGCGAGCACCTGCTCGGTGTGCCTCGCTGACGGCAACGGGGCATCCGGGTCGCCGTCCTGGGCACGGATCATCGCCTTCCAGGTGTCCATCGCCTGCCCGCCGGCCAGGTGCTCGGCCGGGTCGGCATCCACCAGTCCGCCGGCGGTGAGCATCTCCCGTGCCAGCGCCACCGTCAGCTCCACCACATCGGGCGGTCCGCCGCCGGCGAGCACCTCGAGGGACTCGGCCACCTCGAGGGCGTTCCCGGCGGTGAGCCCGAGCGGGGTGGACATGTCGGTGATCAGCGCAGTGGTGCGCAGACCGGCGTCGGTGCCCAGGTCCACCATCGTGCGGGCGAGCTCGCGGGCGTCGGGCAGCTTCTTCATGAACGCCCCGGAGCCGACCTTGACGTCCAGCACCAGCGCACCGGTGCCCTCGGCGATCTTCTTGCTCATGATCGAGGAGGCGATCAGCGGGATCGCCTCCACGGTGCCGGTCACGTCCCGCAGTGCGTACAGCTTGCGGTCGGCCGGTGCGAGCCCAGACCCGGCCTGGCAGATCACCGCACCCACGCTGCGCAGCTGCTCGCGCATCTCCTCGTTGCTCAGCGCTGCCCGCCAGCCGGGGATCGACTCCAGCTTGTCCAACGTGCCACCGGTGTGTCCGAGCCCGCGGCCGGACAGCTGCGGCACGGCCAGCCCGAAGGACGCGACCAGCGGCGCCAGCGGCAAGGTGATCTTGTCCCCTACCCCGCCGGTGGAGTGCTTGTCCACACTGGGCCGACCCAGATCGGTGAAGTCCATCCGCTCCCCGCTGGCGATCATCGCCGCGGTCCACCGGGAGATCTCCGCCCGGTCCATCCCGCGCAGCAGGATCGCCATCGCCAGGGCGGACATCTGCTCCTCGGCCACCACCCCGCGGGTATAGGCGTCCACCACCCAGTCGATCTGCCCGCCGGTGAGCGCGGCGCCATCGCGCTTGGCGATGATGACGTCGGTGGCATCGAAGGCTTCAGTCATATCGTCAGCCTAACGGCGGCCCCCGACCGGGTCAGGGGGAAGCCGGTGCCGGGACCAGGTCGAGCACCGGGATCCTCCGGATCACGTCGGTGCCGAGCACGAACTGGTGCGGGACGCCGTCGATGTCCACACCGAGGCCGGTCCGTGGGACGGAACCGGCCTCCAACACCTCGGCGACGATGCTGCGCAGGGTGCGGAACGCCTGGGCCGGCTCGACGGGGACGTTGCTGTACTGCACCTCCAGCCCCCCGAGCACCGCCAGCCCTTCGGTGAACGCATGCGCTGTGCCCTGCTGCTGATCCAGCCACATCGCCGGGGCCCAGAACCAGGTCTGCGCCGGCCGCTGGACTGCCTCCCCCACGTACAACACCTGGGTCGTGGCCCGAGACTGGTGCGGCAGGTACACCGCGACCGCGTCCGCGCCCCCGGCGATGGCCGCAGTGACGCCACTGAGGGTGTGCTGCGCGGAGTGCGGGTCCGTGATCTCGGAGATCGTGACCTCCACCCGGCCGCGGTGCCCGGCGACTGCGGGCTCGACCAGCTGGCGCACGGGACTCTGCCTGACTGCAGCGCTGAGCCTGTCATGCTGCAGCGGGGTCTGCTCGGTGCGCACCACGACGTCCGAGCCGTTGATAGTCAGCCCCAGGGCGGCCAGCTCGGCCAGCTGCGGCACCTGGTCCACCCGGGTCTGCAGCTGCGGCGAGATGCGCGAGAGGTAGGCGCCCACTCCCCGGGGTTCGGTATCGAGCAGGACCACGGCCGAGATGGTCGCGGCGTGCGCAGACGGGTCGCTCATCCAGCGAGGTTATCCGGCCCGAACGCCTGCGGCAGCACCTCGGTCATCGGCAGCACCCCCTGCGGGGTCTGCACCAGCAGCTCGGCCCCGCCGTGCTCCCAGAGCAGCTGGCGGCAACGTCCACACGGCATCAGCACCTGCCCCTCGCCGTCGCAGCAGGTGAACGCCACCAGCCGGCCGCCACCGGAGGCGAACAGTGCCGAGACCAGCGAGCACTCCGCGCACAGGGTCACTCCGTAGGAGGCGTTCTCCACGTTGCAGCCGGTGACGACGTCCCCTCGGTCGGTCAGGGCCGCCGCCCCGACCGGGTAGTTGGAGTAGGGCACGTAGGCGTTCGCCATCGCCGCTCGTGCTGCTGCGCGCAACCCTTCCCAGTCGTAGCTCACGGGTACGGTTTACCACTTGCTGCCGGCGGGCGCACCCGGCCCACCAGCCCGGCCACGGCGAAGATGGTGGCCAGGTAGGGCAGCATCGACATCAGCTCGTAGTCCACGGGGGAGCCGATGTTGCGCAGCACCCGGTTCAGCGCGTCGGTGAACCCGAACAGCACGGCCGCCGCCAGCGCACCCTTGGGTGACCAGCGCCCGAGGATCATCGCCGCCAGGGCGATGTACCCACGCCCCTGGGACACTTCCTTGGTGAACGCCAGGCCGGCGGAGAGGAAGGCAGCACCGCCGAAACCGGCCACCGCAGAGCCGAGCACCACCGCCCGGTACCGGGTGCGGTTCACCATGATGCCCACGGTGTCGGCGGCCTTCGGGTGCTCCCCCACCGACCGCAGCCGCAGACCCCATCGGCTGCGGAAGAGCATGTACTGCAGCACAAACACGGCCACGTACATGGCGTAGACGATCACCGTCTGGTTGAACAGCGCCGACCCGATCACCGGGATGTCCGCGAGTACCGGGATGCGCCAGGTGGGCAGCGGCGGCGGCGAGTTGAACTCCTGCGGATTCTCGCTCAGCACTGTGGAGAACAGGTAGTTCGTCAGGCCGAGGACCAGGACGTTGACCACGACGCCGACGATGATCTGGTCCACCCGGTAGGTGATCGAGAAGACCGCGAGGATCAGCCCGACCAGGGCGCCGGCGATCGGTGC
>DXBY01000312.1 GCA_019116305.1 Candidatus Ruania gallistercoris
TCGATGCGGAAGTGCTCATGATTCCTCGCTCGAAGGTGTCAGTGCGGGTTGGTCTGGTCGTCGACGACCAAACAGTCTCCCAACGGGAGTGTCAGAAACATGTGTTAGCGACAGAGTGAAACACGGTGGCGTGACGACGTCAACCATGCCGGATCTCGTGCTATGTAGGTGTGCACACCGTTTCAGTCGATCTATTGACAAGCGCAGTCCGCCACGATCAGACTGACCGCACGATCTGAAACCCCGGTTATAGAAACAGGCGAAGCAGCTTGAATCTTGTCTGCTGACGCGGACACCGGAGAGGGAGGTGCCGATGCCGGACCAGATGGGGAATGTGCTTCCCGGTACGTCGGCGACCCCGGCGGCAGAGACAGGCACGAAGCGGCGTAAGCCGCACCGCCGCGGCGCAACGCGCCGTGGCGGGAGCCCCACGGGGGCGCGGTGGTACACGCCCTATCTGTTCCTGCTGCCCGGTCTGCTGCTGTTCGCGATCGTGTTCGCCTGGCCAGTGGTGCTGGCCCTGCAGATGTCGGTGTCCAGCTACGACATCATCTCCCCGCCCACCTTCGTGGGGCTGGACAACTTCCAGCGGCTGCTGGTCGATCCGCGGTTCCACCACGCGCTGACGAACTCGCTGGTGTTCCTGGTGCTCTACACCCCGCTGGCGGTGGTGGTGCCGCTATTCCTGGCGATGCTGGTCAATCTCAAGCTGCCCGGGATCCAGTCCTTCCGGGTGGCCTACTTCCTGCCGGTGGTGACCTCGATGGTGGCCGTGGCGGTGGCCTGGCGGTTCCTGTTGAACCAGGCCGGCGTGGTGAACTGGCTGCTTTCCCTGGTGGGGCTGGGGCCGGTGGACTTCCTCCTGGACACCCGGTGGGCGCTGCCCACGGTGGTGGCGATCGAGGGCTGGAAGAACATGGGCTTCTACATGATGATCTACCTGGCCGCCCTGCAGGGGATCCCGCGAGAGCATGTCGAGTCGGCCAAGCTGGACGGGGCGAACGGCTGGCAGCGGCTACGGCACATCATCGTGCCGGCCCTGCTGCCCTTCTTCGCCGTGACCCTGACGCTAGGGATGCTCGAAGCGATGAAGAATTTCGAGACCGTCTACATCATGACCCGCGGGGGCCCGCAGGACGCGACGCTGACCCTGGGCTACTACATCTGGCACCTGGCCTTCGAACGCAGCCAGATGGGCTATGCGAACACGGTCGGGATCTTCATGTGGGTGCTGATGATCGGCTTCGCCCTGCTCAACCTCACCGTGACCCGGAGGAAGGACGGATGAGCGCAGCGCCCGTCCGCAGGCACCGGCCGACGTCCTTCTGGGTGCGCCGCGTGCTGCTGTACCTGGCGCTGGTGGCAGTGGCCGTGCTGTTCGTGGGGCCGTTCGTGCTGCTGCTGTCCACGGCGATGAAACCGGAGACGCAGTCGATCTACGGGTTCCCACCCTCGGTGATCCCGCTGCCGCCGGTGATCGACTGGTTCGTGGATGCCTGGACCCTGATCCCGTTCGCGCGGATGCTGCTGAACTCGGTGCTCTACGTGGTGATCACCATCCCGCTGTACCTGCTGGTCTCGGCGATGACGGCCTGGCCGCTGGCCCGGATGCGGTTCCGTGGCCGGTCGGTGTTCTTCATCCTGTTCCTCTCGCTGATGTTCATGCCGGCCGAGATCATGCTCGTGCCCCGGTTCCTGGTGATGAGCGAGCTGGATCTGACCGACTCCTACACCGCCGTCATCCTGGTGGCGCTGCTCAGCTCGCTGGGGGTGTTCCTGCTCCGCCAGACGTTCGCGGAGATGCCGACGGAGATCATCGAGGCTGCCCGGATCGACGGCGCGAACGAGTGGGGGATCTTCTGGCGGATCGCGCTGCCGGTCACCAAGCCCACGCTGGCGGTGCTGGCGATCCTCGGGTTTATCTCGGTGTGGAACAGCTTCATCTGGCCGCTGGTGGTGCTCACCTCCCAGGACAAGTTCCCGATCGCCCTCGGGATCGCCTACCTCACCGGGGTGACCGGGACGGATATGCGCGGACTGGCCGCGGGCACGGTGATGTCCCTGGTGCCGGTGATCGCCGTGTTCATCGTGTTGCAACGGCGGATCCTCAGCTCGATGGGCGGAGCGGTGAAGGGATGAGGAGTGTGCACGCACCCGGCTGCCCGAGTGGCCGGAGCTGATCGGCGCTAGGGCGCCCTGGAGAAAGGGACGAGATGAAGTTTGTGTCGGTGGCCGTTGATGGCCGACGGCGGTCCGGTGTGTTGGCACCGGACGGTGCCGTGGCGTTGGCCGACCCGGGTCTGGGTGCCGCGTTCGGTGCCGGGGCCTCGATCGAGAAGTGGATGGCTGCCGGGCGCGAAGCACTGGCTGGTGCCGGTGAGCGGGTACCGGCCGACCAGGTGCGCCTGGGTGCGCCGGTGGCACCGGGAAAGATCGTCTGCGTGGGCGCCAACTATGCCGAGCACGTGCGCGAGTCCGGTGCCCCGATGCCCACTGAGCCGATCCTGTTCCTGAAGACTCCGGACACTGTGGTCGGTCCCACTGAGGAGATTCTCGTGCCGCGTGGCAGCACGCACACCGACTGGGAGGTCGAGCTCGGCGTGGTGATCGGCCGGACCGCGGCCTACCTCGCCGACGACGCCCCGGTGTTGGACCATGTGGCCGGGTACGTGCTCGCCAACGACGTCTCGGAGCGTCACTTCCAGCTCGAGCGCGGCGGCACCTGGGACAAGGGCAAGAACTGCCCCACGTTCTGCCCACTTGGCCCGTACCTGGTGACCAGTGATGAGGTGCCCGATGTCCAGGACCTGCGGCTCGGGCTGGACGTCAACGACACGAGCTATCAGGACGCCTCCACCGCAGACATGATCTTCGACGTGGCCTTCGCCCTGCGGTACATCTCCCAGTACATGACGCTCTATCCCGGTGACGTGGTGCTCACCGGCACCCCGGTCGGGGTCGGGATGGGGCAGAGCCCGCCGCGTTACCTCTCCGCCGGTGACACAGTGCGTGCCTGGGGCGAGGGGCTGGGGGAGCAGCGCAACCCGGTAGCGCAGGCGTAAGCAGGCTTCTCCTTCATGCGCCAGAGGGGGATGCCTACCCGGTGAACGGCACCCGCCGGCGGAAGTCTTCGGCGACCTGTTCGAACGTCATCCACTCGACCCCGTCATGTCCGCCGATGTAGTCGAAGATCCGCTCCAGCATCAGCAGCACCTGCGGCCGGCCGGAGACGTCCGGGTGGATGGTGAACGGGAACACGCCGTAGTCCATCTCCCGATACACCCAGTCGAACTGGTCCTTCCACAGCTGCTCGATCACCTGCGGGGCGACGAACCCGTGCGAGTTCGGGTTCGCCTTGATGAACAGCATCGGCGGCAGGTCGTCCACGTACCAGTTCGCCGCGATCTCCACCAGGTCCACCTGGTGCCCGCGGACCAGCGGCTTCATCCACTCCTCGGCGCGCTTGCTGTAGTCGACGTTCGTCCAGGTGTCGCCCACCCGCGCAT
>DXBY01000313.1 GCA_019116305.1 Candidatus Ruania gallistercoris
ACCCTCATCGACAAGCGTGCTCACGGTGCCGCCGTGGTGGTGGACGAGGGTCGGCCGGTGGGCGTGGTCACCCGTTCGGACTGCCAGGGCGTGGACCAGTTCACCCAGGCCGCCCAGGTGATGACCCCCGATCCCACTGTGCTTACCCTGGACGTGCTCAGCGGCTCAGGCGCCCTGGAGCGGGCCTACGAGGCCCAGGAAACCGCCCGGCGCCGGTTCGCCCCGGTGATCGATGCCGAGGGCCGGCTGGCCGGTGTGCTCACCAAGATCGGTGCGCTGCGCTCTTCCATCTACTCCCCCGCTCTGGATGGGTCCGGTCGGCTGCGCGTGGCCGGGGCGATCGGGGTGAACGGTGACGTGGCTGCCCGGGCGCGCGGGCTCCTCGATGCCGGTGTGGACACGCTGGTGGTGGATACCGCGCACGGGCACCAGGCGAAGATGATCGACACGCTGCGCGCGGTGCGTTCACTCGATCCGCAGGTGCCGGTGGTGGCCGGGAACGTGGTCACCGCCGACGGTGTGAGCGACCTGGTCGAGGCCGGTGCGGACATCGTCAAGGTCGGGGTGGGTCCGGGGGCGATGTGCACCACCCGGATGATGACCGCCGTCGGCCGGCCGCAGTTCTCCGCGGTGCTGGAGTGCGCCCAGCGCGCCCGGGAGCTGGGCGCACACGTCTGGGCCGACGGCGGAGTCCGGCATCCGCGCGACGTCGCCCTGGCATTGGCTGCTGGGGCCTCCCAGGTGATGGTCGGATCGTGGTTCGCCGGGACGCACGAGTCGACCGGGGACCTGCACCACGACGCCGACGGCCGCGCCTACAAGGAGAGTTTCGGGATGGCCTCCGCCCGGGCCGTGGCTGCCCGCACGGCCGCGGACTCCACCGCCTTCGCCCGGGCCCGCAAGTCCCTGTTCGAGGAGGGCATCTCCTCCTCCCGGATGTACCTGGATCCCCAGCGCCCGGGGGTAGAGGACCTGCTCGACCACATCACCGCCGGGTTGCGCAGTGCCTGCACCTACGCCGGCGCCACCACGATGGCGGAGTTCGCCGAACGAGCCGTGGTGGGCCTGCAGTCCGCCGCCGGGTATGACGAGGGCCGACCGCTTCCGGCCGGCTGGTGACCCCGCGGATGCCGGCTGATCCTGCCACGACCGGGCTCCCGGACGCCCACCGGGGCGCCGGCGCTGTGCCGAGTGCGCCCAGCGGGCTGGACACCCACCAGCGGTCACTGCCGTACGGGTCCTGGCCGGCCCCGATCAGCGCCGCGGACCTGGCCGGCGGTGCCCGCAGCCTCAGCGAGGTGGCCGTGGCCGGGCCGGACACCTACTGGGTGGAGAGCGATCCCGGTGCCGGGCAGTCCGTGCTGGTGCGACGCAGCGGAGACGGCGCGCTCTCCCGGGTGTCCTGGCCGGGGGCCGATGGCCGGGCGGAGCCGGTGGCGGTGCGCACCCGAGTGAACGAGTACGGCGGCGGCAGCTATGCGCTCCTCCCCGGCGGCGTGGTGCTCAGCGCCCATGCCGATGACCGGCTCTACCGGATCGACACCGACGGTGAGGTGTGGGCGGCACCGATCCCGCTGGTCCCCGAGGACGGACGCCGCTACGCCGACCTCGAGGTGGACCCCCTCCGTGAGGTGCTCTACGCCGTCGCCGAGGACCACGGCGGCCCAGGAGCGTTCCGTACCGACCCGACCACCACACTGGTCTCCATCCCACTCGACGGGTCCGCGGCCGAGGAGCCGGATCTGATCGCCACACTGGTCGGTGGAGAGGACTTCGTGGCCGCGCCTCGGCTGAGCCCGGATGGGGCGGTGCTCGCCTGGATCACCTGGTCCCACCCGGACATGCCCTGGGACGCCGGCCGGTTGCAGATCGCCTCGGTCACCGACGGCGGAGCCCGTCTGGTACACCGCCGCACCGTGGCCGGGGGGCAAGAGATCTCCGTGGCCGAACCGGTGTGGACGGCCGACGGTGATCTGATCCATGTGGACGACCGCACCGGCTGGTGGAACCTCTACCGCAGCGAACAGCAGGACGGCGAGCTGCGCACCCGGCACCTGCACCCGGCCGAAGCCGAGTTCACCCTGCCGCAGTGGCAGCTGGGCACCCGCACGCTCTGCGTGCTCGACGACAACCACCTCATGGCCTCCTACACCGTGGCCGGACGCCGTCACCTGGCTGCCGTGCGTACCGCTAACGGCGCCCTGGAGGCCTGGGACGGCCCGTGGCAGCCGGTGGGTTCACTCGCCGCCGGCGAAGGCCGGGTGGTGTTCGTGGGGCGCTGCGACTCCGAGCCGGCGGCCGTGGTGGAGCTCGACCTGGCGAGGGGGCAGGTGAACGTGCTGCGCTCCAGCACCGACCTGGCCGTGGCACCGGAGACGATCTCCGTGGCCGAGGAGGTCAGCTGGAGTTCGCGTACCGGGACCGCGTACGGGTTCTTCTACCCGCCCGCCGGGACCGCGACCGGGCCGGAGGGCGAGCTGCCGCCGTTGCTGGTGCTCTCCCACGGCGGCCCGACCGGCGCCACCCTGCCCGGTTTCGACGCCGGAATCCAGTTCTGGACCAGCCGCGGGTTCGCCGTGCTGGACGTGAACTACACCGGCAGTACCGGGTACGGCCGCAGCTACCGGAACCGTCTGCGCGGACGCTGGGGCGAGGTGGACGTGGCGGACTGCGCCGCAGGCGCCGAGGCGCTGGCCCAACGTGGTCTGGTGGACGGCGCGCGGATGGCGATCCGCGGTGGCAGCGCGGGCGGCTTCACCACCCTGGCGGCGCTCACCTTCACCGACACGTTCGCCGCCGGGGCGAGCTATTACGGGATCGGTGACCTGGAGGCGCTGGCGGCCCAGACCCACAAGTTCGAGTCCCGTTACCTGGACCGCCTGGTGGGCCCTTACCCGGACGATGCCGAGGTCTACCGGGACCGCTCCCCCATCCACCACGTGGCTTCGCTGACCGCACCGATGATCATCTTCCAGGGCGAGGCGGACCGGGTGGTGCCGCCGAACCAGGCGGAGGAGATGGCTGCTGCGGTGCGTGCCGCCGGCCACGAGGTGGAGGTGCACCTGTTCGCCGGTGAGGGGCACGGCTTCCGCAAGGCGGCCTCCACCGAGCAGGCGCTGACCGCCGAGCTCGCGTTCTACGGCCGGGTGTTCGGCTTCACCCCCGCCTGACCCCCACCCGGACGGTCCCGCTGAATCCATTCACTCGTTACTTCGCGTGATCAGTCGTGTTCCCGGGTAACGCCCGGGCGCGCTAGGTGCCGAACCCGTGGCGGGCGGCGGGGTCGCGGGCGGGGACGGTAGCAGCGCACCGGTGGCACCGACGCCGGTGCCCGGGCCACCACGTGGATGACCCGGGCACCGGATGGTCCTCGCGGCTGGCTCAGGAGCACGGGCCGAGCGGCACAGCAGCGCTCAGCCGTCTCCCGCGCCAGGTCGCTGACCGTGCACGCCCGCTGGCCGCGTCCGCCTGCTTACGCGGCCACCAGCTGGCGCAGCACGTACTGCAAAATGCCGCCGTTGCGGTAGTAGTCCGCCTCACCCGGGGTGTCGATCCGCACCACGGCGTCGAACTCGGTGACCGAGCCGTCCTCCGCAGTCGCCGTCACCTTCACCGTCTCCGGGGTGGAGCCCTCGTTCAGCGCCGTCACGCCGGAGATATCGAAGGTCTCCGTGCCGTCCAGGCCCAGGTCGTCGGCGCTCTTGCCGTCGGGGAACTCCAGCGGCAGCACCCCCATCCCGATCAGGTTCGAGCGGTGGATCCGCTCGAAGCTGGTCGCGATCACGGCCCGCACGCCGAGCAGCAGCGTGCCCTTGGCGGCCCAGTCGCGGGACGATCCGGACCCGTACTCCGCACCCCCGAGCACCACCAGCGGGATGTCCTTGGCCTGGTAGTCCTGCGCGGCGTCGAAGATGGTGTCCTGCTCACCGGTGAGGAAGTTCTTGGTGAACCCACCCTCCACGCCGTCGAGCAGCTGGTTCTTCAGCCGGATGTTGGCGAAGGTGCCCCGGATCATCACCTCGTGGTTCCCGCGGCGGGAGCCGTAGGAGTTGAAGTCCTTACGAGCCACACCGTGCTCGGCCAGGTACTTGCCCGCCGGCGAGTCCGGCTTGATCGACCCGGCCGGAGAGATGTGGTCGGTGGTGACCGAGTCACCGAGCTTGGCCAGCACCCGGGCACCGGAGATGTCCGCCACCGGCGACGGCTCCACCCCCATTCCCTCGAAGTACGGGGGCTTGCGCACGTAGGTGGACTCACCGTCCCAGTCGAAGGTGTCCCCCTCCGGGGTGTCCAGCGCCCGCCAGTGCTCGTCACCGGCGAACACGTCGGCATAATCGGAGGTGAACATCTCCCGGTTGATCGAGGAGGCGATGGTGTCCTGCACTTCCTGCGGGGAGGGCCAGATGTCCTGCAGGTACACCGGCGTGCCGTCCTCGGTCTCGCCGAGCGGTTCGGTGGCGAAGTCGAAGTCCATCGTGCCGGCCAGCGCGTAGGCGATCACCAGCGGCGGGGACGCGAGGTAGTTCATCTTCACGTCCGGGTTGATCCGGCCCTCGAAGTTCCGGTTCCCCGACAGCACGGAGACCACTGCGAGATCGTGCTCGTTCACCACCTTCGAGACCTCCTCCGGCAGCGGGCCGGAGTTACCGATGCAGGTGGTGCAGCCGTAGCCCACCAGGTGGTAGCCGAGCTTCTCCAGGTACGGCCACAGGCCGGCCTTCTCGTAGTAGTTGGTCACGACCTGCGAACCGGGCGCCATCGAGGTCTTCACCCACGGCTTGACCTGCAGCCCCTTGTCCACCGCGTTCTTCGCCAGCAGACCGGCCGCGAGCATCACCTCGGGGTTGGAGGTGTTCGTGCAGGAGGTGATCGAGGCGATCGCCACCCGGCCGTGATCCAGCTGGTAGGTGCTGCCGTCCTCGCCGGTCACATCCACCAGCTTGTGCGCGCGCAGCGGCTTCGTGGCCGGCGAGCTGGTGGAGCGGCCCAGCGGCGACGACTCCTCGTGCGCATCGTGGCTCGGAGCGTCCGAGGCGGGGAACGTGTCGGCGAGCTCCTGGTCCACCGGGCTCTTCTCGATCCCGTGCCCCTCGAGCACGTAGTTCTTCAGGTCGGCGTGGAACTGCTCCTTGGCGCGGGTGACCTCGATCCGGTCCTGCGGGCGCTTCGGCCCGGCGATCGAGGGCACCACTGTGGACAGGTCCAGCTCGAGGTACTCGGAGAAGGCCGGCTCGATGTAGTCCGGCTCCCCCGGAGCGAGCCACATGCCCTGCTCCTTGGCGTAGGCCTCGACCAGCTGCACCTGCTCCTCGTCCCGGCCGGTGAGGCGCAGGTAGTCCAGCGTGACGTCGTCGATCGGGAATATCGCGGCGGTGGAGCCGAACTCCGGGCTCATATTGCCGATGGTGGCGCGGTTGGCGAGCGGCACCTGGGCCACACCCTCGCCGTAGAACTCCACGAACTTGCCCACCACGCCGTGCTCACGCAGCATCTGGGTGATGGTCAGCACGACGTCGGTGGCCGTCACGCCGGAGGGGATCTCACCGTTCAGCTTGAACCCGACCACTCGCGGGATGAGCATCGAGACCGGCTGGCCGAGCATCGCCGCCTCGGCCTCGATCCCGCCCACGCCCCAGCCGAGCACACCGAGGCCGTTGACCATCGTGGTGTGCGAGTCGGTGCCCACCAGGGTGTCCGGGTAGGCGCGCAGCACACCGCCGACCTCGCGGGTCATCACCACCCGGGCCAGGTACTCGATGTTCACCTGGTGCACGATGCCGGTGCCCGGGGGCACCACCTTGAAGTCGTCGAAGGCGGTCTGGCCCCAGCGCAGGAACTGGTAGCGCTCGTGGTTGCGCTGGTACTCGAACTCCACGTTCCGCTGGAAGGCGTCGGCGCGGCCGAATACGTCGATCTGCACCGAGTGGTCGATCACCAGCTCGGCCGGGGAGAGCGGGTTGATCGAGGACGCGTCCCCGCCCAGCTCAGCCACCGCCTCGCGCATGGTGGCCAGGTCGACCACACACGGCACACCGGTGAAGTCCTGCATCACCACACGCGCCGGGGTGAACTGGATCTCGGTGCTCGGCTGGGCGTTGGGGTCCCAGTCGGCCAGCGCCCGGACGTGGTCGGCGGTGATGTTCTTGCCGTCCTCGGTGCGCAGCAAGTTCTCCGCCAGCACCTTCAGGCTGTACGGCAGCCGCTCCAGACCGGGCACAGCGCCCAGCCGGTAGATCTCGTAATCCTTCTCCCCCACCCTCAGGGTGCCCTTGGCGGAAAAGCTGTCGACGGTGCTCACGGCCACTCCTCAGCTCGCATACGGGTGTGTGTCCGACGTGCTCCGACTTGTGAAACACCCGCGTCAGGTAATTATCTCGATGTCGAGATATCTTATCGCACCTGGCTGGCGGACGCGACCGGCACGCCGGGTTCGAGCACCGCCACGCACTCCACGTGGTGCGTATGGCAGAACAGGTCGTACCCGGTCAGCGCGGTGACCTCGTAGCCGGTCTCCCGGGCGTAGCCCAGGTCCCGGGCCAGCGCCGCCGGATCGCAGGCCACGTACACGATCCGGCGTGGGCGGCCTCCGGTCAGTTCGGTCATCACCGTGCGTCCGGCTCCGCTGCGGGGCGGATCGAGTACGACGACGTCGGCCCGGGGCAGCGTTGCCAGCGCGGCCTCCGTAGGGCTGTCGTGGAGGCGGAGCTGATCTCGGGAATGGGCGTTGCGGCGTGCGTTGCGTCCCGCTCGCGGATCGGCCTCCACAGCGTGCACCGCCCCGGCGGAGCCGACGGCGTCGGCCAGCGGCAGACTGAGCAGCCCGGCGCCGGAGTACAGGTCCAGCACGGTCTCCCCCGTCGCCAGGTCCGCAGCGGCCAGTACTGCGGTGACCAGAACCTGCCCGGCGTAGCGGTGCACCTGCCAGAACCCGGCGGCATCGACCCGATAGCCCCACACGCCCTCGGCGGTGTTGACCTGTTCGCGAACCACCCGCCGCCGGCCGCGGTGCGGTTCACCATCCACCAGGACCAGCGGCTCCCCCGCGCTCGGTGCTACCGCTTCGATCCGGGCACCTGGCCGCCACCGGGTGCTGAGCAGCTCCTCGAGATCGATCCCGGGGGCGGCGAGCGGCATCTGCGTGAGCGGAAGTACCTCATGGCTCCGGTGCCGATACATGCCAGCGTGACCTGCGCCGTCGGCGATCAGCTCGATCCGGGTGCGGTAACCCAGGCCACCCCGCGCGGCCTCCCCCGGCGGATGGTGCACCC
This sequence comes from Candidatus Ruania gallistercoris, assembly GCA_019116305.1. GTDB lineage: Bacteria > Actinomycetota > Actinomycetes > Actinomycetales > Beutenbergiaceae > Ruania > Ruania gallistercoris. Next base: position 7,269 of record DXBY01000313.1, read on the forward strand.
GCAACCCGGTGCGTGCCGGGTGCTCAGCCGGCAGGTGCGCGATCCGGGCGAGCGCATCGTCCACCACTGCGCGCTTCCACTCCAGCTGTCCAGGCAGATCGATATGCCCCAGCTCACCCCCACCCACGCCACCGGGACCGGCCTCGGGCCACACCTGCGGAACCCGCTGGGCGGAGGGTTCGAGGATCTCCACCGCGTCCGCCCGCCAGTGCCCCTTCTTCCGGGTATCGGTCAGCCGCGCCCGCACCCGCTCGCCCGGGATCGCGTGCCGCAGGAACACCACCCGGCCCTCCAGCCGGGCCAGGCAGTGTCCACCGTGCACCGCCGGTCCGGCGGTCAGCTCCACGATCTGCTCCATCGCCTCAGTCCACCGTCTCCGGTTCGGCGGAGGCCAGCTGCCACGGCACCGAGGCCATCACGACACCGGGCATGTGCAACAGCCGGGCCTTGATCCTGGCCGTGCTGCGGTTGTGCAGTGCACGTTCCCACCAGTGCCCCACCACGTACTCGGGCACGTACACCACCACCAGGTCCCGCGGCGAGCTGCGCCGGATCGACTTCACGAACTCCACCACCGGCCGGGTCAGCTCCCGGTACGGGGAGTCCAGCACGGTCAGCGGGACCGGGACGTCGAGCTCGTCCCACTGCCGACGCAGCTCCGTCAGCTCTGCCGGGTCCGCCGCCACCGCGATCGCCTCCAGGCTGAATGGGCGGGTGGCGCGGGCGTAGGCGAGGGCTCGCATGGTCGGCTTGTGCACCCCTCCCACCAGCACGACGGCGTGTACCCGGCTCGGTAGTGCCCTCGCCTTCGAGGGGTCCACCACGGTCAGCTCCTCGGTCACCTGGTCATAGTGCCGCCGTACGAACCCCATCAGCAGGAACAGTAGGGCCATCAACGCCACGGCGATCCAGGCGCCGTGGGTGGTCTTGGTGGCGAGCACGACTGCCAGCACCACAGCGGTGAGCACGAAGCCGAAGGTGTTCGTGGCCCGGGCGCGCAGCATCGCTCGCCGCTGCTTGGCCAGCACCACTGTGCGCAGGCGCAGGTTCCAGTGCCGCACCATGCCCAGCTGGCTGAGCGTGAAGGAGACGAACACGCCCACGATGTAGAGCTGGATCAGCTGGGTGACCTCCGCCTCGAACACCCAGATCAACGCGATCGCGGCCACCGCCAGGGAGAGGATGCCGTTGGTCAGCGCCAGCCGGTCGCCGCGGGTGTGCAGCTGGCGCGGGAGGAAGCCGTCCTTGCCGAGCACCGAGGCGAGCTGGGGGAAACCGGTGAACGCCGTGTTCGCGGCCAGCAGCAGGATCAGCGCGGTGGCGGCGCACACCACGGAGAACAGCCACGGAGCGGCAGCGAACACCACCAGGGCGATCTGCCCGATCACCGGTGTCTGCCGGAAGTCCTCCCCGGGCAGCCGACCGTCGATGAGTAGCTCGGTGCCCGGGTCGGTGACCACTTGCACCCCGGTGGCCTGGGCGAGCGCGAGCACGGTGAGCAGCATCCCGGCACCGAGACCACCGAGGAGCAGCAGGGTGGCCGATGCGTTCCGGGCCTTCGGCGGACGGAACGCGGGTACCCCGGTGCTGATCGCCGCCACCCCGGTGAGCGCCACCGCACCGGAGGAGAACGCACGCAGCACCAGGAAGCCGCCCGCCAGCCCGAGCAGACCCTGCTCGTAACCGGCGGCCGCGAGCACCTGGTAGTCGGCGCTGGCGGCCCGTCCGATGGACCCGGTGAGCCACTGGATGCCGCCGACCAGCGCCATGATCCCCATCGCCGCCAGGAACAGGTACACCGGCACCGCGAACAGGCGTGGCCGCCGGCCACCGCGGACGTTCACCAGGGTCACCAGCGCCACCATCGCCGTGGCGATGACCTCCTCGTGCCCCCGCAGGGTCGGGATGATCGTGACCAGGTACTGCGTGCCGGAGGAAAGCGACACCGCCACGGTGAGCACGTAGTCCACCAGTACCGCGCTGGCCACCGCCAGGCCAGTCCGCGGCCCGAGGTTCTCGCTGGCCACCTGGTAGTCCCCACGGCCGCTCGGGTAGGCGCGCACCAGGTGCCGATAGGAGGCCACCACCGTGAGCATCACCACCGCGACCGCCACACCGACCCACGGGGACGCGACGTAGGCGGCCGTGCCGGCCATCGCCAGAGTGAGCAGGATCTCGTCCGGGGCGTAGGCCACCGAGCTCAGTGCATCGGAGGCGAACACCGGCAACGCCACGCGTTTGGGAAGCAGGACGTGCCCGGCTCGGTCGCTGCGTACCGGCCGGCCCACCAAGAGCCGTTTGGCGGCATCCGCAAGGTCTGGCACGGCGCCATGGTACGCGCGGGCGCGGCTGCCGTCCCCACCAGCGGCGGGCTCCCGGGCGCCCCGGCGCCGACCCTGGGGCGGGTGTAGCGTCAGCGCTGTGCACTTCGTGATCATGGGCGCGGGCCGGGTGGGCACCACGTTGGCGGTGGCCCTGACCGGCCGGGGCCATTCGGTGGCGATCATCGACCAGAACCCGGACGCGTTCCGCCGGCTGCCGGAGGACTTCGAGGGCCGCCGGGTCACCGGGATGGGGTTTGACCGGGATGCCCTCACCCAGGCCGGTATCGAGGACGCCTACGCGTTCGCTGCGGTCTCCAGCGGGGACAACTCGAACATCATCGCCGCCCGGGTGGTGCGGGAGACCTTCGGTGTGGACAACGTGGTCGCGCGGATCTACGACCCGGGCCGGGCAGAGATCTACCAGCGGCTGGGTATCACCACAGTGGCTACCGTCCGCTGGACCGCCGACCAGGTGCTCCGCCGGATGATGTCGACCGGTGCGCGGAGCGAGTACCGGGACACCTCCGGTCGGGTCAGCCTGTGTGAGCTGGACACCGACGCCGGCTGGCTCGGGCGCACGATGGTCGAGGTGGAGGCTGCCACCGGGGCGAGGGTGGCGTTCCTCTCCCGGTTCGGGGACGGCGTGCTGCCCTCGCCGGAGGATGTGCTGCAGGAGCACGACGTGCTGCACGCCCTGGTCTACAGCGAGGAGATCGACGCGGTGCAGCGGATCCTGAACCGGCCACCCCGGGACGAGGAGGTCTGAGCATGCGCGTGACGATCGCCGGTGCTGGCAGCGTGGGCCGCTCGATCGCCCGGGAGCTGATCGGGCACGGTCACCAGGTCACCCTGATCGACAAGGAACCGGCCGCGATGAAGGTGTCCTCGGTGAGCGAGGCGGAGTGGTCGCTCGCGGACGCCTGCGAGATCTCCTCCCTCGCCGGTGCCCAGCTGGACCGGTGCGACGTGGTGGTGGCCGCCACCGGGGACGACAAGGTGAACCTGGTGGTCTCGTTGCTGGCGAAGACCGAGTTCGGTGTGCCCCGGGTGGTGGCGCGGGTGAACAACCCGAAGAACGAGTGGATGTTCGACGACGCCTGGGGTGTGGATGTGCTGGTCTCCACGCCGCGGATCATGACCGCGATGGTGGAGGAGGCGGTCTCCGTCGGTGATCTGGTCCGGCTGTTCACCTTCCACCAGTCCGCGGCGAGCATGTACGAGATCACGCTGGCGCCGGGTGCAGCGGTGGTGGGACAGCGGGTCTCCCAGATCGGCTGGCCTGCCGATGCGGCGCTGGCCACCATCATCCGCGGTGACCGGCCGATCACGCCCAGCCCGGACGACACGCTCGAGGCCGGGGACGAACTGCTGCTGGTGGTCAGCTCCGGTCAGCAGACGCTGGCTGATCTGCAGGAGCTTCTCGGCGCCGAACCATCAGCCACGTGATCCAGAGCACCAGTGCCCACATCGGCAGGCCCATCACGAGCCGTGCCGTACCCAACCAGCCCACCTGCGCGTCCAGGTAGAGCGGCACCTGCACCACCAGTCGGAGGGTGAAGGCCGCGACCCACAGCCAGGACGCCTGCGCGTATCGGCGCCGCTGCACCGGATCGGCGCGCCAGTCGAAGCCGCGCTGGAACAGCAGCGAGACGACCACCCCGACGACCGGCCACCGGGCGAGGATGGAGACCAGCACGCCGAGGGCCCAGGCGAGGTTCACGTACAGCCCCCAGCGGTAGAAGTCGGCTGCTTCCCCGGTACGCCACGCCCAGACTGCGCCGATGCCCACGCCGAGCAGTCCGGAGACGGCCTGGGTGACCGGTGACCGGGTGATCAACCGGGCGATCGCGGCCACTACCGCGATGCCGACCGAGGCGATCAGGCTGGTGGTCAGATCGCGTGTGATCACGAACAGGACCACGAACACCACACCGGGCAACACGGTCTCGATCAGGCCGCGCACCCCGCCCACCGATTCCAGGGCGTCGAAGTGGTCCGAGTCCAGCTGACGCAGGCCGCGCCGGGCAGTCGGGGCCTCCTCGGCGTCCTGGGTCGCCGGCGGGGCACCGGGATCGGTACCGGCCGGTGGCTCCGTGCCGGTTCCCGGTTCGACGGCGGAGCTCTCCTGGTCTGCTCGGCTCGCCCGGTCCTCGGTCATCGTGTTCCCTTCGCTGCCCGCCCCGGTGCCTCGCTGCGGTACACCTCGTCCCTCGGCGTCCCTACGCGGGGGCTCCGTGCGGTCATCGTGTTCCCTTCGCTGCCCGCCCCGGCTCGCCCGGGGCAGCGAACAGGCGGTAGGCCGGGTTGTACAGCACCGGGCGGGCCCGGCTTCCTTCGGGAGCGCACAGCGTCCCCGTGACCCGCAGCCGTCGACCGGGCTCGATCCCCGGGATGTCCCGGCGGCCGAGCCAGAGCAGATCGATGCTGCCGGTGCCGTCATAGAGCTCAGCAATGAGCTCGGGCGGCCCACCGGCCGGGCCGAACGTGACCGACCGGATCACCCCAGCCACGTCCACCCGTTCCCGGAGCCGGCACTCGGCTACCGGTTGCGCCCCGTGCTTGAGCGACTCCTGTTGCTCTGTGCCGGCGTCCAGCTCGCTCTGCGAAGCGAGCAATGAGCGCACCAGCTGCCGCAGGCTCACCGGGACTCCTGCCGGGCCTTGCCCCAGTCACCAGGTCGCAGCACGCGCCAGGGGGAGAGGGTGCGGGCGGTCATCGTCACCGCGTCTCGGTGATCTCTGGACCACGGCGCGGCAGCTCAAGCGAGGGCCGTCCCTCCTCGGTGGCAGCCTGCCGCTTGCCCGGCAGGTGCAACGGCAGCAGGTCCCGTGGCGGCCGCGCGCCATCCCCGCGGACCACCACCACATCGCCGAAGATCGCTTCCATGTCCGCACCGGCCTGCTCCCCGAGCATCGCCTGGCCGGTGAGCACACCCCGCAGGAACCAGCGCGGACCATCCACCCCGAGGAACCGGGCCGGGCGGTGCCCGCTACGCCCATCCGGCAGGCGCACCGGCAGGCGCGCGAGCAGTTCCTCGCCGAACGGCCCGGTGCGTTCCTGGGTGGAGCCACCCTGCTTGGCCACCTGCGCGGCCAGCTCACCCCGCAGGTCGTCCCAGAGTCCCTCCGAACGTGGGGCGGCGAACGCCTGCAACTGCAGCGAGGACCCGTCCAAGGCGGCATTGACCGCCACCACCCGTCGGGTCTTCTTGTCCACCTCCATGCGGATCTGCAGACCCGGCCGCTTGGGCACGCGGAGGGCGCCCAGGTCCATCCGGGAGCCGAGCTCAGGCTCCTCGGTCACGTCCCACGGGCCGATCAGCTCGCCGACCGGCCCGTCATCGGCCTCGTCCGCCGCGGGCTGCTCGGTCTCCCCGTCGGTCTCCGGGACGTCAGCCGGACTCCCCGCTGACGTGGCCGCCTCGGCAGCCCGTTCGGCCTGCTCCCCGGTCCGTTTGCGCCGGAACAGCGCCATCATCCACGTCCTTCCATCGCTGCGCGCCCGGTGGAGCCGAAGCCGCCGGCGCCGCGTGCGCTGCCGGGCAGGTGTTCCACCTCGATGAGTCGGGCGGTGGCCACACGCTGAATCACCAGCTGCGCGATCCGGTCACCACGCTCGAGCGTGGCCGTGGCGCCGGGGTCAGTGTTCACCAGGATCACCTTGATCTCCCCACGGTACCCCGCATCCACGGTGCCGGGCGCGTTCAGGACAGTGACTCCCTGCCGGGCCGCCAACCCGGAGCGCGGGTGCACGAACGCCGCATACCCGGCCGGGAGCGCTACCGCGATCCCGGTGGGTACCGCAGACCGCTCCCCCGGCGCGAGCCGGACTTCCTCGCGGGCGCACAGGTCGAGGCCGGCATCCCCGGGGTGGGCATAGCTGGGCAACGGCAGGTCGTCATCCAGGCGCTGCAGCAGCACCTCGACGTCGGTGTTCACAGTCTCGGTCACGCCTGTGAGCCTAACGCCTGCCCGCGCCGCGACTGCGCTGTCCGGGCTGTGCCCTGCGGACCGCCTGGATCCGCTGGTGACCAGGTCCTCCTGCCGGACGTGGCAGGCTTACGACATGTCGGATTCCTTCTCCGAGCGCGTCCTGCCGTCGCTGCCCGCCTGGTTGTTGGTGCCCGCCGGAGCGGTGCTGGTGGGAATCATGCTGCTGCCGATCGGCCCGGTCGTGGCCGTGATCGGCGCGCTGGCGGTCACGCTGCTGCTGATCGGGCTGCTCTGGCGGGCCTCGCCGTCGATCCTGGTCCGTGCCGAAACGCTGGCCGTGGACCGGGCGAGACTACCGATCCAGGTGATCTCCGCCGTCGAGACGCTCGATCGGGCCCAGACCGAACGAGCCATGGGACCGGAGCTGGACGCCCGGGCCCACCTACGCCACCGGGCCTGGGCGAATAGCGCGGTGAAGATCACGCTCGAGGATCCCGAGGACCCCACCCCGTACTGGTTGATTTCCACCCGACGCCCGGAGGAGCTCGCCGAGGCCCTCGGCCACCCGGCCACGACCTCCGAACAGGGCACCTGAACCGCCCGCCGGCGGCCTGCCCGTTCGCGGACAGCAGAAGGCAGTCACCGCCAGGGCGGCGGTGACTGCCTGCTCCTGGACCGAGCCATCGGTCAGGCCGCGCACTCCGAGCAGACCGGCTGGCCATTCTTCTCGTACGCCAGCTGGCTGCGGTGGTGCACCAGGAAGCACTGCGAGCAGGTGAACTCGTCAGCCTGCCGTGGCACGACGCGGACGGACAACTCTTCTCCGCTGAGATCGGCTCCAGGGAGCTCGAAACCCTCTGCGGCCTCAGCCTCGTCCTCGTCGACCACATTCGAGGTCTTGTCCGCACGACGGGCCTTCAACTCCTCGAGGGAGTCCTCGGAGAGGTCTTCTTCCGTCTTGCGGGGTGCGTCGTAATCGGTCGCCATAGTGGGCAAGCGCTCCGGTTTCTGATCGGATTGGACATTCGCACGTACAACGCTCGGCGCGCCGAAATGTTCCCGTGGCGAGGGCATTGTGCACCATCGGCGGCCCAAATGCACCTTCCTTGGCCTCAGCGGAGCTCCTGGCGCGAAGATTCCGCGCCACACCGGGCACAATGTCGGCTGCCGGCCGCCAGACCTGGCACGCTCGTCGGGAGTGCCGCACCATGGCTGGCAAGCCACAGCCGCCCCGGTCGCCCGGGGTGCGGTCATCAGGCACAGGGCACGGAGGCGTCATGGTTGAGTTGGAACTGGTCGGGATCCACAGCGATGGGGAACACCTCATCGTGATGGCCCCCGACGGTGAGCGCTACCGCCTGGTCATCGACGAGGCACTGCGGGCCGCTGTGCGCCGCGACCGTCCGCACCTGGAGAAGGTGCGCTCCTCGGGAGCGATGCGCCCGCGGGACATTCAGGTGCAGATCCGTGCCGGTGCCAGCGCCGAGGAGGTCGCCGACGCCTCCGGACTGCCGATCGAGACCGTGCGCCGGTACGAGGGACCGGTGCTGGCCGAACGTGAGCACGTGAGCATGCGCGCCCAGGCGCTGCCGATCGGACGGGACCCGGATGCACCGGTGCTCGGCGACGTGGTGCTGGACCGGCTCGCCACCCGCGGGGTGGATACCGGCCAGGTCGCCTGGGACGCACGCCGCAACGGTCAGGAACCGTGGCAGGTGGTGGTCCGGTTCAGCTCTGGGGAGAAGCTGCGCGAGGCCACCTGGGAGGTGGACCTGACGGCACGGATGACTCGGGCGGTCGACGATGAGGCGCGCTGGCTGTCCGAGACCGAGCTGGAGTCCCCCGCTGGGCGTCGGCACCTGCAGTCGGTTCGGAGCACTCCGGTGTACGACCAGGCCGAGGAGGACTCCGACACCGACGACGGAGCCGGCCTCGCGGAATCGCTGCAGGCTGTGGACGCCGGACTGGAGCGTGATGCTCGCACCGACCAGCCAGCCGACGACGATGACGAGGCCACTGCGGCACTACTTGCCGAGCTGAGCGCCAGCCGCGGGGTGCGTCCGGGGGCGGTTGCCGAGGACGACGGCGTGCACGAGCCGATGCTCTGGGAGGACCCTCCGGCGGCCCACCCCTCGGCCTCCCACCCGGAGGAGACTCCGGAGAGCCCGGAGGTCCTCACCTCGCCCGGGGAACAGCCCGCCGTCGAACCCGAGGGCGAGGAGGAGGCCAAACCCGCCCCACGGCGGCGCAGCCGACGCAGCCGGCGCACCAGTGTGCCGTCCTGGGACGAGATCGTCTTCGGCGCCAAGAACGACTGAACCCTCCGCGACCTCCGGTCCGGGGTGCGCTCTGGCACACAGGTGACCGGAGGACCCGGCTCAACCGACCAGGCTCGACCGGCCCGGCTCAACCGCTGATCGTGATCAGCGGAACGGTCATCTCGGCCTCGGTGCGGGCGCCGTGCATCCCGATCATCGGGGACCCCTTCACCGGCCCCGCGGATGTGTCCTGGATCGCGTGCTGCCCGCGCGCGATCACCAGCACGTCACCAATCACCCGGCGCATCGCCGGTGCCACCGGACCCACCAGGTCGGCGCCGATCACCTGCTCCCGGGTGAGCACCTCGGCCCGGTCGCCGAGCAGGTCCTGCCAACGCCGGGCCACCGCCTCAGCGCGTGCGGGCCGCGTGTACAGGTGTACTGCACGGGGCTCCCCTGCCACCAGGTCCACATCCTGGCTCAGCACCGCGTGCTCGGCCACATCGGTGCGCTCGGTCAGCGGGACGTCCACCATCCCGTGGTCGGCCGTGATCACCAGCAGCGTTCCCGGCGGCATCCGCCGGGCCAACCGGTCCAGCTCGGCATCGGTGCTGCGCAGCTCGTCCGTCCACCGCTGCGAACGCCAGCCGTGCTGGTGTCCGGCAGAGTCCACCTCCCCCCAGTAGAGGTAGACCAGGTCGACCTCCGGGTCCCGCAGATGGCTCAGCGCCGAGTCCACCCGCTGGGCGAGCGACTGGGCCGGGCTGTACTCGCTGCCCCGCAGCGCCGCCAGCGTCAGCCCGGACTCGGCGAACCGCCACGGGCCCACGCTCACCGCCACCCGGTCGACCTCGGCCATCCGCTCGAACACTGTGGGCACCGGCTGCCACTGCAGCGGGTCCACGTGTCGGTTCCAGGAGACCAGGTTCAGCAGCCGGCCGTCATGGTCGCGCACGGTGTAGCCGAGCATGCCGGTCTGGCCGCCCTCCCGTCCGGTACCCAGATACGCGAGATTGGTGGCGGTGGTAGAGGGAAAGGTGGCCCTCGCCTGCGCCGGCTCGGTGCCGGCGAGAAACGGGGCGTGCCCGGCGCGGTCGGCGAGGTTGTGCCAGCCGAGCCCGTCCACCAGCACCACGCACACCTGTCGGGCCTGGCCGAAGCCGAGCCGCTGGGCGGTCGCCAGCGTGTCCTCACCCGGCAGCTCGATCCCGCAGGCACCGGCGGCGCCGAGCAGCACCTCACCCACCCGCGGCCCTGCGGGGGCCGCGGTGTCGGCGGCGGCACCCGGGCCGGTCACGACGCCGGCTGCCCGGCCCCTGCCGTGGCGACGGAGAGCTCGGTGGCGAAGTGCATCGCCGCCTTCATCGCCGACTGTCCTTCCGCCTGGGCGCTGATCCGGACCACCAGGTCATCGCTCATCGAGGTACCGGTCAGGCCGTGGTCGGCCTCACAGTTCGGGTCGGTGCACGCAGCCGGCTCCAGGTCGATCCTGCGTACCGCGCCCCAGTTCAGCGCGATGGTCAGCTCGGTGCTGCCGCCGCCTTCGGGATAGGTGGCCGGTTCCGCTACGCCGTGGGTGAGTCCGACCGAGCGAATCTGGCGCAGCGGTACCGCTTCGGTGGTGGCTGCGGCAGTGGGTGCGCTCTCCGCGTTCTCCGCCGGGATGTCGTCCACGTGTGCGAGCACCAGCCGGGTGGGGGTGAGCACCAGGGTGGTGATGTGCCGGCGCACCTCGGTGCGCTCGAACATCGTCTCCTGGTGCACCAGGTGGGCGCGTACGTCCTCCCCGGCCAGCGCGATCTCCAGCACGTCCGCGACCAGTGCTGGGTAGTAGCCGGCGCGCTCGATGTCTCGGCGCAGGTCCTGCAGGTGTTCGGTCCGTGAAGTCACAGGGCCAGTCTGACACCTGCCGGCCCGTTCTGGCGCCTGGTCCTGGCAGGCGGCTCAGGGCAGTACCCGCCGGGCCACGTCCCCGCGGCGTGGGTGGGCCACGTCCACCCGGACCCCCAGCACGGCGGCCCCCTGCTCCCCGACCAGCACCGGGTGCAGCACCAGGCCGGAGACCTCGGCGAGCTCCTCCTTCAGGACCGAGACCCGGGCGAGCACGTCCTCCAGGGCGGCCACATCCAACCGGGGCATCCCCCGGTGTCCGTACAGCCGCGGGGCCGCACGCAGCGAACCAATCATCTCGGTGACGTCCGTCGCGGTGAGCGGCGGCACCCGGTAGGAGACATCCCCGAGCAGCTCGACGGCGTCGCCGGCCAGGCCGAGGCTGACGATCGGCCCGTACAGCTCGTCCTCGGCTGCGCGCACCACACACCCCGCCCCGGGGGGTGCCATCGGTTGGATGTCGAAGGCACACGGGTGCCCGATGATCGAGGCCACCCGGGCCGCTGCTGCGGTGTAGGCCTCGGCGAGCTCGGACGGGGTGGACAGGTCCAGACGTACCCCGCCCAGGTCGGTCCGGTGCCGGAGCACCTCGTCGGCGGGTTTCAGCGCCACCGGCCAGCCGAGCTCGTCCGCTGCCGCGAGTGCCGATCGCTCGTCCGACACCCGGCGCTCAGGCCAGGTGGTGATCCCGTAGCAGCCGAGGAGCCGCTCCGCGTCCTGACCGCTCAGCCGCTTGCTGCTGCCGGGTGGCAGGTCCGCCAGAGCAGACTGCACCAGCGACTTCGCTGCCCGCCGGTCGATGTCGCTGGGGTCCACCCGCGCCCCCCGGTCGCTGTGCCGCCACCGGTGATACTCCCGGGCGGCGGCGACCGCCGCCACGGCGGCCTCAGCGCTCGGGAAGGTGGGCACGCGCGGCCCGTCGGCGCCGTCCTCGGCTGCCCCGAGCAGCCCGGTGACGCCGAACAGGCAGGCGAGCGTGGTCCGGTCGCTACCGGTAGCCAGGTGCCGGACCTGCTCCGCCACCGCTGCGCCGTCATCGGTGAGCAACGGCACGTACCCGATGATGGCCGCATCCCAGTCCGACCGGTCGGTGAGCTCGCGGATCTGTTCGGCGTAGGCCGCGCCGCCGGAACCGGCCGGCAGCGCGATGGGTTCGATCGCGGCGGAGAGTCCGTGGTGCTCGATCAGCTCGGCGAGGATCGCGGCCTGGGTGCCGGAGTTGGTCAGTACCACCACCCGGTCCCCCGTCGGCAGCGGCTGTTCGGTGAGCAGACCGGCCAGGTCCAGCAGGGCGGGCTCGGAGTCGGCCACCAGCACCCCGGCCTGGCGCATCAGCTCATCGAGCGCCTTACGGGGTTCAGCGGTGGTGCGCACGGCGTGACCGGGCGGGTTCAGCTGCCCGGTGGACCCGGCGATCATCGCCACCACGGGTCCCTTTTCGGACAGCCGCCGCGCCACCCGGGAGAACTTGCGCGGGTTACCGATCGACTCCAACCGCAGGCAGGCGACCCTGGTGCGCTCGTCCGAGGTCCAGAACTGCATCGTGTCGTTCCCGGAGACGTCCAGGCGGTGGCCGGCGGACAGGAAGGAGGAGATACCCAGTCCGCGTTCGGCCGCCCCGGAGAGCAGCCCCAGGCCGGCGGCGGCGGACTGGCAGAAGATGCCCACTGTCCCCTGGCGTAGCGGCCCGCGCCAGAGGGTGGCCTCCACCGGGTCCGCCGTGCTGCTGAGCACTCCGAACGAGCGCGGGCCCACCAGCCGGAGCCCGTGGCGGCGCAGACTGGTGACCAACGTGCGTTGCGCCACCTTGGTGGTGCCCGGATCGACGGCGAAGCCTCCGGTGTAGAGCACCACCGCCTTGATGCCGTGCGCGGCCAGGTCGGGAACGAGCTCGAGCACGGTGGGCGCGTCCGCGGCGAGCAGGGCCAGATCCTCCTCCGGGGCCGGCTCCAGCTCGGCGAGGGTGGCGGGGTGGCCGGGCAGGCCGACCACCCGCAGCCGGCCGGTGCCGGCCAGCTGGCCGGCGAGGCGTTCACCGAAGCTGCGACCCTCCGCACCGGCGCACACCAGCAGCACCCGGCGCGGCGCGAGCACCGCAGCCATGCTCAGCGCCTCTGCACGTCGTTCCCGTTCGGCGAGGACCGCCATGGACCGGTCGGTGGGGCGGATGGTGAAGGACACGGTCATGATGCCGTCGTCGTAGGTCTGCTCCACGTCGTAGCCGGCGTCGGTGAACACTCGCAACATCCGGGAGTTCTGCGGCAGGACGTCGGCCACGAACCGGCGCACGCCCAGCTCCCGGCCGGCGGCGGCCAGATGCTCCAGCAGCACCGAGCCCAGTCCCTTGCCCTGTGCCGAGTCGGAGACGTTGAAGGCGACCTCCGCGTCCCCGCCCGCGATCTGGTCGAACCGGCCCACTGCGATGATCTCGTCCTGCCAGGTGACCACCAGGGCGACCCGGTCCCGGTGGTCCACATGGGTGAACCGGTGCAGATCTTTGTCCGGCAGCCGGGTCAGCGGGGCGAAGAACCGCAGGTACACCGACTCCGGCGACTGCCGGGAGTGGAAGCGTTGCAGGGCGTCGCCGTCGCCGGGGTGGATGGGGCGGATCCGCATGGTGGACCCGTCCCGGAGCACCACATCGGCTTCCCAGTGCTCCGGATAGGTCGGCGGGTCCGGCGCCATGTCGGGGGGCGCACCGTCAGACATACTTCGACCTTACCGGCAGGCCTCCCCCACCGGGTCGGCCGGTGACGGGTGCGCTAAAGCGCACTCCTCGCCGCACGACCCTGGGTTTCTCGGTGTGTGCTGGCGGCCGATGGTGGCTGGATCCGGGACAATGGCAGGCATGTCACGCCGTCGCTCCACCGGGCCCGCCGATCCCACCGACGATTCGATCATCGTCGATACCGATGTCTCGGCGGAGATGCGGGCCTCCTACCTGGAGTACGCCTACTCGGTGATCTACTCCCGCGCCATCCCGGACGCCCGGGACGGGCTGAAGCCGGTGCAGCGGCGGATCCTGTTCCAGATGGCGCAGATGGGCCTGCGCCCGGACCGCGGGCACGTGAAGTCAGCCCGGGTGGTGGGCGAGGTGATGGGGAAGCTGCACCCGCACGGCGATGCCGCCATCTACGACGCGCTGGTGCGGATGGCACAGCCGTTCTCGCTCCGGCTGCCGTTGGTGGACGGGCACGGCAACTTCGGTTCGCTGGACGACGGCCCGGCTGCGCCGCGGTACACCGAGGCACGGTTGGCGCCCGCCGCGATCGTGATGACCGCGGACCTCGACGAGGACGTGGTGGACTTCGTCCCCAACTACGACAACCAGTTCACCCAGCCCGTGGTGCTGCCCTCGGCGCTGCCGAACCTGCTGGTCAACGGTGCCAGTGGGATCGCGGTGGGGATGGCCACCAACATGGCCCCGCACAATCTGGTGGAGGTGATCGCGGCCGCGCGGTACCTGATCGACAATCCCGACGCCGGACTCGAGGAGCTGATGCGGTTCGTGCCCGGCCCTGACCTGCCCAGCGGCGGCAAGATCGTCGGACTGGACGGGATCCGGGAGGCCTACGCCTCGGGACGCGGCTCGTTCCGCACCCGCGCCACCGCCCGGATCGAGCGGATCACCGCCCGCAAGCAGGGCATCGTGGTCACCGAGCTGCCCTACCAGGTGGGCCCGGAACGGGTGATCGAGAAGATCAAGGATGCGGTGCAGTCCAAGCGGCTGCAGGGCATCTCCGCGGTGAACGACCTCACCGACCGCAAGAACGGCCTGCGGCTGGTGATCGAGGTGAAGAACGCGTTCAACCCCGACGCCGTGCTGGAGCAGCTCTACAAGCTCACCCCGATGGAGGAGTCCTTCGGGATGAACAACGTGGCCCTGGTGGACGGCCAGCCGCGGACCCTGGGGCTGCGGGAGATGCTCGAGGTCTACGTCAACCACCGGCTCGAAGTGGTCCGCCGCCGCTGTGAGTACCGGCTCGCGAAGAAGACCGAGCGGGCGCACCTGGTGGAGGGCTTGCTGATTGCGATCCTGGACATCGACGAAGTGATCCAGGTCATCCGCAGCAGCGATGACGCCGAGACGGCCCGGGAGCGGTTGAAGGTGGTCTTCGACCTGTCCGACCCGCAGGCGGAGTACATCCTGGAGCTGCGGCTGCGGCGACTGACCAAGTTCTCCCGGATCGACCTGGAGGCCGAGCGGGACGAGCTGGCCCGCCAGATCGAGGAGCTCCAGGCGATCCTCGCGGACCCGACCCTGCTCCGGCAGGTGGTCTCCGACGAGCTCGCCCAGGTGGCCGCCGAGCACGGCACGCCCCGGCGCACCGTGTTGCTGGAGGCCTCCGGCGCCACCGCGACCGCCGCCAAGTCCCCGGCTCGCAAGGCCGCCGCGATGCCGTTGGAGGTCGAGGACACTCCGTGCCGGGTGCTGCTCTCGGTGACCGGGCTGCTCGCCCGCACCGCAGACGACACCGAACCGGTGCGCAGCGGGCGCCGCAGCGCCCACGACGCGCTCCGCGCCACCGTGCGGGCCACTGCCCGCGGACATGTGGGTGCGGTGACCAGCAGCGGGCGGGTGCTCCGGCTCTCGGTGATCGACGTTCCGGCGCTGCCGCCCACCGACGCACCGCCGAGCCTGTCCGGCGGAGTCGGTGTCTCCGAGGTGCTGCTGTTGGAACCACAGGAACAGGTGGTGGGGCTGATCTCCCTGGCCGAGGACGCCGCTCCGGTGGCACTCGGGACTCGTGCCGGGCAGGTCAAGCGGGTCACCGCGGACCATCCCCGGAACAAGGACACCTGGGAGATCATCGGCCTCCGGGACGGTGACGAGGTGGTAGCGGCCGCACCGGCGCGGGACGAGGACGAGCTGGTGTTCGTCTCCTCCGAGGCACAGCTGCTGCACTTCTCCGCTGCCGCCGTGCGCCCGCAGGGTCGCTCAGCGGGCGGGATGGCCGGGATCAAGCTCAGCGCGGGAGCCCGAGTAGTCACGTTTGCGGTGCTCTCCCCCGCCCGCGCCGAGCACGCCCTGGTGGTCACCCTGGCTGGTTCGCAGGACGCCCTGCCGGGGACCGTCGGAGGCTCGGCGAAGGTGACCCCGTTCGCGCTCTTCCCCGGCAAGGGCCGGGCAACCGGAGGGGTGCGGGCGCACCGTTTCCTGCGTGGTGAGGACTCCCTGTACCTGGCCGCTGTGGCACCGGACCCGGTCCGGGCGGTCGGGGCCGCTGGTCAGGCCGTCGACCTGCCCGAGCTGGACGAGCGGCGGGACGGGTCGGGCCGGCCGCTCAGTGCACCGGTCGCCGGGCTCGGCTGAGCAGGCCGTAGGCGATCAGGACCTGGGCGCCGATGTAGGTGAGCATCACCAAGAAGTCGTGCTGCGGCAGCGCGTACCCGGGCAGGAACCGATGCAGCGCGATCAACGCGTCCGAGAGCACGAACAACGCCCCACCGATCGCAGTGACCAGCGAGACGGTGCTGCTCAGTGCCCCGGCCGCGACCAGGAGCAGACCGTACCCGGTCACCAGCGGCAGCAGGCTGCCGGCACCGGTGGCACAGAGCAGGTACAGCGCGCCGAAGACCACCGCGTAGATCGCCATCACCAGCACGGTCG
Source organism: Candidatus Ruania gallistercoris (assembly GCA_019116305.1). GTDB lineage: Bacteria > Actinomycetota > Actinomycetes > Actinomycetales > Beutenbergiaceae > Ruania > Ruania gallistercoris. Next base: position 23,284 of record DXBY01000313.1, read on the forward strand.
GCCAGGTTCGGGTGAGCAGCACGTAGGTGAGGATCAAGCCCACCTGGGCGAGCAGGAAGAACGTGACCATCGCGATGAAGGCGGCCTCGCCGTCGAGCAGACGCGGCAGCGCGTCACCGAGCCAGGACAGCAGCAGTGCCGCACCGTACGCCCGGGTGCTCCAGGCCCGCGCCGGCAGCAGCCCGGCGGACCAGACCAGCCCGGCCAGCGCCGGCACGAGCAGCACCTGCGATCCGTCGGCCAGAGTCTGCGCGCCGAGCAGCTGCGCTACCAGGTGGGTGAGGGCGACCAGGCCCAGTGCCACCTGCCAGGACCGCGCGCCCAACGATCACACCTGCAGCACGTAGGTGGTCGACCCGCGGGTGGGCGTGAACCCGAGCTTGTCGAACAGGCCGAAGTTCTCCTCCTTGGCGGCATGGTCCAGACCGAGTGCGGCGTACTCCATCCCGGCCTCGGCGAACGCCCGCATCGCACGGGTCACCAGGGCCGTAGCAATCCGGCGGCCCCGCCATGGTGCCCGCACCCCGAGGATGTCCACATAGCCCTCGCTCCAGCCAAGAATCGGCCAGTCCTGCTCGTACTTGCTGCACAGCAGATATCCCGCCACCTGCGCGCGGTCGCTGGTGCGGTCCAGCACCAGGAAGCTCCATTCCGGCACGAAGTAGGTCCGGCCCTCCTGCCACCGTTCCGCACTCGGTGCGTGCGCTCCGGTACCGAACGCCTCCCCGTGGGCCAGGCGGACCGCATCGTCGAGCTCGATGGTCCACGGCACCAGCTCCAACGGGCGGTCCAGGGTGACCTCCTCCAGCTCGAGGCCGGACAGCGCCCGGCGCATCTCGGTGTGGAAGCCCCCGGGCGCGAACCCGTGCCGTTCGACCAGGTCGGCCGTACTGGACATGTCGTCCTCCACGTGCACGATCACCCGCCCGGGTTCACCGGCGGCGGCGAGCATCTCCTTCGCCCGGTCCACCTGCCAGGTGAGTACCGCTCTGCCCACGCCGCGGTGTCGCACCGTCGGGTCCACGCCCCCCTCAAGCAGCGTACGCGGTGCCGCCCGGCGACCCTCGGCGTCGATCACCACCCCGAAGGCGCGCAGCGTGCCCTCCGCGTCGAACCCCGCCAGCGAGTTGGTGTCCAGATCCGTCCACTGCGTCAGTGCAGAGTCGCTGACCTCCTCCCGCGTGCTCCGGTAGGGCGGGTTGTCGTGCTCCTCGATCCGGCGCAGCAACGCGTAGAGGCACTCCATGTCCGCGGCCTGCAGCGGCCGCCAGACCAGCGGAGCGTCGGTGTCGGGGAGAGCTGGACTCACACTGCCTCCCGGACGTCGGGGGCAGGCTGGGCCGAGCGTGATGCTGAGTGCATGCGAAGGGTCTTTCAGCTCTCGATCGTCTGCAGCACGCACGTACCGCGCACGGTCGTGCCGAGTGCGATCCACGTGTCGACCAGCCCCGCCTCCGGGGCCCAGACGTTCAGGCGTGCTCTGTCCATGTCATGGGCAGAGTATGCGTCCGGGGTGCCCCGGAGCAAAGCCTGCCCGACGGCGGTCGGTGCGTGTGGCGGTGCGCTCACCCGGTTCTGTGGCCACCACGGGCTCCCGGGCCGGCGGCGCCCGGCAGCCGGCCGGAGACCGGTGCGCACCAGGTTGGTCACGCGTCGATCCGCTCGCGGTCCAGGTCCTGGGCGCCCTCGACGAGGAAATCCCGGCGAGGGGAGACCTCGTTGCCCATCAACAGCTCGAACACGGTCTCCGCGGCCTCGACGTCGGCCATGGTGATCTTGCGCAGGGTGCGGTGTGCGGGGTCCATCGTGGTCTCCGCGAGCTGATCGGCGTCCATCTCCCCCAGGCCCTTGTACCGTTGGATCGGCTCCTTGTACCGGCGGCCGGACTTCTCCAGCTTCGTCAGGTGCCGGTGCAACTCCTTCTCCGAGTACGTGTAGGTGACCTCGCGGGCGCGCTTGCCGTGTGCCATTGTCTCCACCCGGTGCAGTGGCGGCACCGCGGCGAACACGCGGCCGTCCTCCACCAGCGGGCGCATGTACCGGAAGAACAGGGTGAGCAGCAGTGTGCGGATGTGTGCGCCGTCGACATCGGCGTCGGTCATCAGGATGACCTTGCCGTAGCGCACATCAGGCAGCTCGAAGGTCCGCCCTGAGCCGGCGCCGATCACCTGGATGATCGAGGCACACTCGGCGTTCTTCAGCATGTCCGCCAGCGAGGCCTTCTGCACGTTCAGGATCTTTCCGCGGATCGGCAGCAACGCCTGGAACTCGGAGTTGCGGGCCAGCCGGGCGGTGCCCAGAGCACTGTCCCCCTCCACGATGAACAGCTCGGAGCGTTCCACCTCGTCGGTGCGGCAGTCGGCGAGCTTGGCCGGCAGCGTGGAGGTCTCCAGGGCGTTCTTGCGGCGGGAGATCTCCTTGTGCGTGCGGGCCGCGATCCGGGCGCGCATCTCCCCCACGACCTTGTCCAGCACGGCTGCGGCCTGGGTCTTCTCCGCCCGTTTGGTGGAGGTGAGGAGTGCGGTGAGCTCGGTGTCGACGACCTTGTTCACGATCGCGCGGACCGGTCCGGTGCCGAGCACCTCCTTGGTCTGGCCCTCGAACTGTGGTTCGGGAAGGCGTACCGTGACGACGGCGGTCAGTCCGGCAAGTGCGTCGTCCTTCTCGATCTTCTCCTTGCCGTTCCGGGCGATCTTCAGCCGGCGGGAGTTCGCCTCCACCTGTTTACGGATCGTCTTCAGCAGGCCCTGCTCGAACCCGCTCTGGTGCGTGCCCCCCTTGGGGGTGGCGATGATGTTCACGAAGCTGCGGACCTCGGTGTCATAGCCGATGCCCCAACGCAGCGCGACCTCCACCTCGCAGGTGCGCTCCACCTCGACCGGTCGCAGGTGGCCCTTGCCGTCGAGCTGCTGGACGGTCTCGGTGAACGTCCCCGAACCCTGCAGTCGCCAGGTATCGGTGACCGAGGCGTCTGCGGCGAGGAAGTCGGCGAAGTCCACCACTCCGCCGTCGTGGCGGAAGACCTCCTCCACCGGTCCGTCCTCCCCCGGGGTACCGGGCAGGCGGCGCTCGTCCCGCACGGAGAGCTGCAGCCCGGGCACGAGGAAGGAGGTCTGCCGTGCGCGGGTGATCAGCTCGTCGTAGGAGAAGGTGGCCGTCCCGGGGAAGATCTGCCGGTCCGCCCAGTAGCGCACCCGCGTACCGGATACCCCGCGCTTCACCTTGCCCACCACCGCGAGCTCGGAGCTCTTCGTGAACGGGGTGAACGGGTTCTCCGGCGAAGGGCTGCCGGAGTCTGCGAAGGTGCCCGGCTCACCCCGGTGGAAGCTCATCGCGTAGGTCTTCCCGCTGCGGTCCACCTGCACGTCCAGGCGCGCGGAGAGGGCGTTCACCACGGAGGCGCCCACCCCGTGCAGACCGCCGGACGCGGCGTAGGAACCGCCGCCGAACTTCCCACCGGCGTGCAGCTTGGTGAACACGACCTCCACCCCGCTCAGCCCGACATTGCTGACCGTGTCCACGGGAATGCCTCGGCCGTTGTCGCGCACCTCGACCGACTCGTCCGGGTGCAGCACGATCTCGATGGCATCACCGTGCCCCTCCAGCGCTTCGTCGACGGAGTTGTCGATGATCTCCCAGAGGCAGTGCATCAGCCCCCGGGAGTCAGTGGTCCCGATGTACATCCCGGGGCGTTTGCGCACCGCCTCCAGGCCTTCGAGCACGGAGAGGTGCCGCGCGGTGTAGCTGGTTTCAGTGGAGGTCTTCGACACACCACCAGAATAGGCGCCGGAGCGCCTGGATCCGTTGACCGCCATGCCTTGGCAGCGGGTCGCGTGGCGGTCCGTCCGCCGTCCGGAACGGCGGGCGCCGGCAGGAGGGCCGTCAGTTCCGCAGTGAGCGAACTCACCGCGTTCATGGGACGCAATCCGGGCCGTCGATGGTTACATATCGATGTGAGTACCTTAACTGCCGAGAACGCGGCACCCGAGATGACAGCGGCCGACCGGTGCGACGCCTGTGGCGCACAGGCGTACGTGCGGGTCCTCTTGGCCGGAGGCGGCGAACTGCTCTTCTGCGCCCACCACGCACGGAAGCACTCCGAGGCACTGTCCTCGGTTGCGACCCACATCCACGATGAGACCGAGCGGCTGCACGCCGACAACCAGGACGAGCGCTGACCCACGCGGTCGGCGAGCTGACGCGCTCCGCGTCGCACACGAGGGGCGGGCCCATCGCGGGTCCGCCCCTCGTGCGCTGTCCGCGCCGGGGCGATGCGGGCACGCCGCCGGGAACACGTGCACTGCCGGCCGGCGCTGACTAGTCTCCGAGCATGTCCTCCACGCCAGCACCCGGATCCCGATTCGTCAGCCTGCTCACCGAGCAGATCGCCCATGAGTTCGATGCCCACATGCAGTACGTGGCGATCGCAGTCTGGTGCGACGCCCACGACCTTCCCCAGCTCGCCGCGCACTACTACCGGCAGTCACTGGAGGAGCGCAACCACGCGATGATGATCGTGCAGTACATGCTCGACCGCGATCTCGACGTCTCCTTCGCGCCGGCAGCCCCAGTGCGCAGCGCCTTTGCGAACGTCCGTGAGCCGATCGCCCTGGCGCTCGCCCAGGAGAAGGAGGTCACCGAGCAGATCGAGGCCATCTTTCAGGCGGCCCGCGCCGAGAACGACGTCCTGGGTGAGCAGTTCATGCTCTGGTTCCTCAAGGAGCAGGTGGAGGAGGTCGCCGCCGCGACGACGTTGCTCACCGTAGCCGAACGTGCCGGGGAGAACCTGTTCGACCTGGAGAACTTCGTGGCCCGGGAGACCATCGGTGACGCAGGCGAGTCCGCGGACGCGCCGGAGGCTGCTGGCGGAGCGCTCTGACCCGACCGGACGCCTGACCGCCCGAGAGCGGCCAGCTCACCTCCCCGGGCACGCCACCTGAGCCAGGTGAGCTGCGCCGTCTGCCGCTGAAACGCAGAGGCCCTGCACCAGGAACGGTGCAGGGCCTCTGCGCAATCGACGCCGAACGCCCTCAGTCCAGGTAGTCCCGCAGCACCTGGGACCGGCTGGGGTGGCGCAGCTTGGACATCGTCTTGGACTCTATCTGGCGGATCCGCTCCCGGGTGACGCCGTAGACCTTGCCGATCTCGTCCAGCGTCTTCGGCTGCCCGTCGGTGAGGCCGAACCGCATCGAGACCACTCCGGCCTCGCGCTCGGAGAGCGTGTCCAGCACGGAGTGCAGCTGTTCCTGCAGGAGCGTGAAGCTCACCGCATCGGCCGGGACGATCGCTTCGGAGTCCTCGATCAGGTCACCGAACTCGGAGTCGCCGTCCTCACCCAGCGGAGTGTGCAGCGAGATGGGCTCGCGACCGTACTTCTGCACCTCGACGACCTTCTCCGGGGTCATGTCGAGCTCCTTGGCGAGCTCCTCCGGCGTGGGTTCGCGGCCGAGGTCCTGCAGCATCTGCCGCTGCACCCGGGCGAGCTTGTTGATCACCTCGACCATGTGCACCGGGATGCGGATGGTGCGGGCCTGGTCGGCCATGGCGCGGGTGATGGCCTGTCGAATCCACCAGGTTGCGTAGGTGGAGAACTTGTAGCCCTTGGTGTAGTCGAACTTCTCCACGGCGCGGATCAGTCCGAGGTTGCCCTCCTGGATCAGGTCCAGGAACAGCATCCCGCGACCGGTGTACCGCTTGGCGAGGGAGACCACCAGTCGCAGGTTCGCCTCGAGCAGGTGGTTCTTCGCCCGCCTGCCGTCCTGGGCGATCCAGCTGAGCTCGCGCTTGAGCTTGCCCTGGATCTTCTCCGCCTCGCTGGCCAGCTTCTCCTCGGCGAACAGACCCGCCTCGATCCGCTTGGCCAGCTCCACCTCCTGCTCGGCGTTCAGCAGGGCGACCTTACCGATCTGCTTCAGGTAGTCCTTGACCGGGTCCGCAGTAGCACCGGCGGTGACCACCTGCTGCACGGGTGCGTCGTCGTCGTCGGAGTCGGAGTAGACGAAGCCACCGGCCTCCTCGGCCTCGGCCTTCTGCTCCTCCTTGGCCTGCACCTTGGTCTCGTGCGCCTCCTCGGCGACGGCGTCCTCAACTGCCTCCTCGGGGCTCCCCGGAACCTCGGCCGGGGCGGCGGTGCTGGCTGCCTTCTTGCGTGCAGTGGCAGCCTTCTTCGCCGCTGTCTTGGCCTTACCGCTGGTGGCCGCCGGGCGTTTGCTGGTGGCGGACTCCGACTCGGTCTCCGTGGCGCCGGAGCCGGTGGCCGGGCTCGTGGCCGCGGCGGTGGTCTTCTTCTTCGTGCCGGCCTTGGTGGTGGGCTTCTTAGCGGCCGGCTTGGTGGTGGTGGTGGCAGACGTGGCTTCTTCCCCCTTCTCGATCGTCATCGTGGTACCGCGGCGCGGGGCCGCGTTGGCAACAGCCTTGGCGGGCACCTCGGTCACGGTGATGTTGGCGGACTGCATAGCGCCGAGAACCTCCTTGAGTCGGCGGGGCTTGACCTCGGCCTGCTCGCAGGCGGCCCGGACCTCCGCCGCCGTGAGCGAGCCACTCTGCACACCGCGCTGATATGCCTCCTGCAGGGCCGAGTGTTCGAACTCGCGGGGCAGCGCAGCAGCAGGACGAGGCGACGTCACAGAGAACCTTTCGGCGTGGGAACGGAGGGCGAACGGCGAACTGGATGTCGCGGCGCCATACAATTATAACTCGGCTCCGGGCAGCTCGCCGTGAATGCACGCCACAGGTGGCGCGCCGGGACAACTGGGCTGATAGATGAACGCCTCGGGAGTCGGCAATGTTCCCGAGCCTGCCCGGTGGCTCTGGTCAGCGCTCCCGACCTCGGCCGCTGAGCGCTCCTCGCTCCGGATGCTCCGCCGTCAGTTCGTGGCGAACGCACTCACCGGTGGGCAGGAACACATCAGGTTCCGGTCGCCGTAGGCACCGTCGACCCGTCGCACCGGTGGCCAGTACTTGTCCGCGGCCACGGCCGGTACCGGGTGCGCCGCCTCGAGCCGGCTGTAGGGGTGCTCCCACTCCCCGAGCGTGTGGGCCGCGGTGTGGGGAGCGTTGACCAACGGGTTGTCCTCCGCCGGCCAGGTGCCATCGGCCACCTGCTGCGCCTCGGCGTGGATCGCCAGCATCGCCTCGACGAACCGGTCCAGCTCGGCGAGGTTCTCCGACTCAGTCGGTTCCACCATCAACGTGCCGGCGACCGGAAAGCTCATCGTGGGTGCGTGGAACCCGTAGTCGATCAGGCGTTTGGCGACATCGTCCACGGTGATCCCGGTGCTTGCGGTGAGGTCGCGCAGGTCCAGGATGCACTCGTGTGCCACCAGGCCGTCGGTTCCCCGGTAGAGCACCGGGTAGACCTCACCCAGGCGGTGGGCCAGGTAGTTCGCGCTGAGCACGGCCGCGGCTGTCGCGGACCGCAGCCCCTGCGCACCCATGAGCCGCAGGTACGCCCAGCTGATCGGCAGGATCGACGGCGACCCGTAGGGTGCCGCGCTGATCGCACCCTCGGCCGGTCCCTGTGCCGGATCAAGCGGATGGCCGGGCAGATAGGGCACGAGGTGCTCGGCGACTGCCACCGGCCCCACCCCGGGCCCCCCACCGCCGTGGGGGATGCAGAACGTCTTGTGCAGGTTCAGGTGCGACACGTCCCCGCCGAAGCTGCCCGGCCCGCTCCAGCCGACCAGGGCGTTCAGGTTCGCCCCGTCGATGTAGACCTGTCCCCCGGCGGCGTGCACCAGCTCGCAGATCTCGGTGATCCCGCTCTCGTAGACGCCGTGGGTGGAGGGGTAGGTGACCATGATCGCGGCGACCTTCCCCTCGTGCTCGGCGAGCACCCGGCGCAGGTCGTCGGCATCCACGTCCCCGTTCTCGGCGGTCGCCACGATCGCCACGTCCAGTCCCGCGAGCACCGCAGAGGCCGCGTTCGTGCCGTGCGCACTGGCAGGCACCACACACACGGTGCGGTCCGCCTCATCGCGGGCCTGGTGATACCGCCGGATCGCGAGCAGCCCCGCGAGCTCGCCCTGGGAGCCGGCGTTCGGCTGCACACTCACCTTGGCGTACCCGGTCAGGCGCGCCAGCCAGGTCTGCAGTGAGTCGATCAGCTCGAGGTAACCGGTGACGTCGGCCGCCGGTGCGTACGGGTGCACAGCGGCGAACGCCGGCCACGTGATCGCGGCCATCTCGGTGGCGGCGTTCAGCTTCATCGTGCACGAGCCCAGGGGGATCATTCCCCGGTCCAGCGCGTAGTCCTTTCCGGCCAACCGGCGCAGGTAGCGCATCATCGCAGTCTCGGAGTGGTGGCTGGTGAACACCGGGTGGGTGAGGAAGGCGCTGGTGCGCACCTGGTCCTCCGGCAATCCCCACCGCTGCTGCTCGCCGGTCGGGTCCGCACCGGTTCCCCCGGTGAGCCGGGTGTAGGCCGCCAGCACCCGGTCCACATGCTCGGCGGTGGTGGTCTCGTCACAGGAGAGGGTCACGTAGTTCTCGTCCACCACGTGCACGGCCACATTCTCCGCCAGGGCGGCTTCGTGCAGTGCACCGGCCTGCCGGGGCACGTGCAGGCAGATCGTGTCGAAGAACTGCTCGTGCACGACGGCGGCACCCGCCTCCCGTAGCCGCCGCGCCAGGGTCAGGGCGTGGCTGTGCGCGTGCCGGGCGATTGCGGACAGTCCGTCCGGTCCGTGGTAGACGGCGTACATCGACGCCATCACGGCCAACAACACCTGGGCGGTACAGATGTTGCTGGTGGCCTTCTGCCGGCGGATGTGTTGCTCCCGGGTCTGCAGCGCGAGCCGGTAGGCGACCTGCCCGTCCGCGTCCTTGGACACCCCGACCAGGCGCCCCGGCAGCTGGCGCTGCAACCTGGACCGCACGGCGAGGTAGCCGGCGTGCGGACCGCCGAAGCCCATCGGCACTCCGAACCGCTGCGAGCTGCCGGCCACCATGTCCGCTCCCCAGCTACCGGGCGCTTCCAGCAGGGTCAGGGCGAGCAGGTCGGCGGCCACCACCAGCTGCGCACCGGCGTTGTGGGTGATCGATTCCCAGTGCGCCACAGTGGCCCGGTCCAGGACCCGCCCGCTGGCGGCCGGGTAGCTGAGCAGCACACCGAACGTGTCCTCCAGCTGTTCCGGGGGTGCGGCGGCATCGAACTCGCGCAGCTCGATGCCCACGGCGTCGGCGCGGGTGCGGAGCACCGCCTTGGTCTGGGTGAACGTGTCCGCATCCACGTAGAACACGTTGCCGGCGGCCTTGACCGCGCGCCGGGCGAGCAGCATCGCTTCGGCGACGGCGGTCGCCTCGTCCAGCATCGAGGACCCAGCGATGTCCAGTCCGGTCAGGTCCGAGACCATCGTCTGGAAGTTCAGCAGCGCCTCGAGCCGACCCTGGGAGATCTCCGGCTGGTACGGCGTGTAGGCGGTGTACCAGGAGGGGTTCTCCAGCACGTTCCGGGCGATCACTGACGGCGTGTGCACACCGTAGTAACCCTGGCCGATCATCGACGTGCGCACGGTGTTCTTCGCCGCGATCTCGCGCAGCTCGGCGAGCACCTGGGCCTCACCGGCGGCTTCCGGGAGGTCGGGCGCGGCGCTGTCCAGGATCGCGGCGGGAATGGCATCCGCCATCAGCGCCTCGAGGTCGGTATACCCGAGCGCGCCGAGCATGTGCTGCTGTTCGGCGTCGTCGGGCCCGATGTGGCGGGTGGTGAACGGGGCGGCGGGTTCGGTACGCGCGGAGCGGTCGGTCATCGGGTGTCGGTCAGCTCTGGGTGAGGGCGGTGTAGGCGTCGGCGTCCAGGAGTTCGGCGGTGTCCCCGCCGGTACGGACCGTGAACAGCCAGCCTGCGCCGAACGGGTCGGTGTTCACGACCTCGGGGTTGTCCACGGCGTCCTGGTTCACCTCGAGCACCTCCCCGGTGGCGGGGGCGTAGAGGTCGCTGACGGACTTCGTGGACTCGATCTCGCCGCAGGTCTCGCTGGCGGTGATCTGGCTGCCGGCTTCCGGCAGGTCGAGGTAGACCACGTCACCGAGGGAGCTGGCGGCGTAGTCGGTCACGCCCACTCGGGCGACGTCGCCGGAGATCTGCACCCATTCGTGCTCGGCGGTGTACTGGCGGTCGGTCGGCAGGCTCATCGTGGACGGCTCCTTCTGCTCGGGCTATTTCGGACGACGGTAGAACGGGGTCGTGGTGACGGTCATCGGGGTCGGGGTGCCGCGCACGTCGACGGTGACGTCGGTGTCGGCGGCCAGCTCCCGGTCGAGGCGGGCAAGGGCGATCGGATACCCCAACGTGGGCGACAGGATCCCGGAGGTGATCTCCCCGATCTGGGCTCCGGCGAGGAAGACGGGGTACCCGGCCCGGGCCGCCCGCCGGCCCTCGCCGCGCAACCCGGCCAGGTGTCCGTGCTCCGGCTGCTCTGCGCGGGCGGCCAGTGCCTCCTGACCGACGAACTGCCGGTCCAGGTGCACCAGGCGGCCCATACCCACGTCATAGGGCGTGGTCTGGTCGGTGAGCTCGTTGCCGTACAGCGGCATGCCCGCCTCCAGCCGGAGCGAGTCCCGGCTGGCCAAGCCGCACGGGATCACCCCGGCCTCCTCCCCTGCCGCCAATAGCGCCTGCCACAGGTCCACAGCGGACACTGCGGAGGTGGACAGCTCGAAGCCGTCCTCCCCCGTGTAGCCGGTGCGTGCGAGCAGCACGGGGATCCCGGCGACCTCAGTGGACATGCTCGCGTAGTAGCGCAGCCCGCTCAGGTCGTCGTCGGTGAGTGCGCTGAGCACCTCGGCCGCCCGCGGGCCCTGGAGGGCGATCAGCGCCCGCGTGGTCGTGCGGTCAACGATGCCCACCTGGTGAGCCGCGCTGCGGACGGTGAGCTGGTCCAGCACGGTCGCTCGGTTCGCGGCGTTCGCGATCACCAGGAACTCGTCCTCGGTGAGCCGGTACACGATCAGGTCGTCCAGGATCCCGCCTTGGGCGGTGACCAGCATGGTGTAGCGCGCCCGGCCGGGAGTGAGCCGGGAGACTGCGCTGACCAGAGCCATGTCCAGCGCTTCGGCGGCCTGGGGGCCGTGCACCTCGATCTGGGCCATGTGCGAGAGGTCGAACAGGCCCGCCCCGGTGCGCACCGCTTCATGTTCGGCCCGGTCTCCGGTGTATCGCAGAGGCATCTGCCAGGCGGCGAAATCGGTCATCACCGCACCAGCGTCCAGGTGGGTGGCGTACAGGGGGGTGCTCAACTCTGTCATGGCCTCTTCATCCTCGGGTGCCGATGCGCTGGATCGACCGCTGCGGTCGCCGTCACGCCGGGTCCGGTTTCACCGCCAGCACGTGGCAGGGTGCATCCAGCAGGATTCGTTGTGCATTGGAGCCGAGGATGAGCTTGCCGAGCGGTGATCTCCGGCGCAGGCCGATCACGAGCAATGACGCCTGCTGCTCCTCGGCTGCATGCATCAACGCCTCGGCCACGTCGTCGCCAGGCTGGACGTGCTGGACCACGGATTCGAAGTCGCTACCGTCCAGCCGCTCCCGGGCCTCGCCGACAGCATCCTGGACGTCGGACTCCTGGGCACCGCGCGGCCCGTGCACCAGCACCTGGAGCCGCTCCTGGCGACGTTGCGCCTCCGCCGCTGCGGCATCGAGCGCCGCACGGCCCTCTGCGGTGGCGATGAACCCGACCACGATCACCTGGTGCTCCTCCCATCGGCTACGGCTGACCCTAGCGCGTCCATCGGAGGCGAGCATGCGATCGCTGCCGATCCGGCGACTCGGGTTCCGGGATGGCGGTCACCGGCCCGCGGGTTCCCTCCCGGGCGTCAGGACGCGCGGCCAGGCCTGCGTGCCCAACCCGGTGGGATCCCATGCGCCAGGGCGGTCCCGAGCAGCTGTGCGAGGGAGTACTCCGGGTCGATCGCCAGCGTGCGCTCGAGCAGGATGTTCGCTTTCGCTCCCTCGCCGCTCCACCAGGCGAGCCAAGCGCGCGCCGCGAGTACCGGTGGCTTCCACCGGGCGGTGGCGTGGGCGTCGAGGATCGCCAGGGTGCGGTCGGCGCCGTCGAGCAACCGCAGCTCCGGCAGCAACCGACCGGAGAACACTGCGTCGACCACGTTGTCCCGGACGGCGTCCCCGAGCGGCTGCCCGGTCCCGCTCCAGAGCAGAGCAGCGTCGCGAACCCAGGGATCGGCTAGCCCGGCGAGCACCGCACCGAGCTCGTCGGTGGAGACCGCCGAGGGGCGATCCGCGGAGCCCACGCCGGTGGGTGGTCCGCCCCGGCAGGCCTCCACCAGTGCCACCCAGCGTCGTTCCATCTCCCGATGCCAGATCGACAGGTCCGTCCCTGGCAGGGCGGGCCGCCGGTCGTAGTGCTGCCGGGCCGCTTCATCCACTGCGCGGCGACGGTCGGTGGGAGCAGAAGACTCCGACACCAGCTCCTCGCGGTCCGGGGCGTACCGATGTCCGTGGAACACGTGCCAGGCCGCGGCCTCAGTAGTGCCCAGCACGTCGAGCGGTTGCCCGGTGTGCGGGCAGCACGGTGCGTCCGCACAATCCACACAGCGGAAGCGTTCCGGACCGATCAGGTAGGTCTTCCCGAGCTCGGCCCAGGGCGTGCTGCGCCACCAGTCGAGGGTCCGCCCGGCCGGACCTTGGCCACGCAGCACCGAGGCGAAGGACTGCTCAGTGTAGATCGCGCACAGCGCCCGGGAGGCCCCGTCCCGGTGCAGGTGTCGGCCCATATCCACCTGCGCCTCACGTCCTCGGGCCACACCGCCGATCACCGACAGGTCCGTGCGCGCGATCAGTCCCGGTTCCAGCCGGGTGCCACCATCGAGACCGCCGTCTGCACCCACCCCGCCGCCGGGGGCGTGTCGCAGGGACACCAGGACCGCGGACTCCTGCGGCCAGAACTTCACCTGGTAGGGCAACCAGGCGAGCACCTCCGCGGGCCGGTCCAGGCGTAGCGTCGGACGCGGCGGCGCGGGCAGACCGGCAGGATCGAGAGGATCCGCGGAATCAGGCGGGCCCGGCTCCGGTAGGTACGCGTCCGCAGTGCCGCCGTCGAGCGGACCGGCAGCACTATCGAGGGCATCGGGGGTCGGGTCGTCGGCGTCGTGGTCGGCTCTGGGGTAAGGGGTGATCTCATCCATCTACCGATCCCACCCGAGCACCGCCGGTGCTGCAGCGTCCCGGGGAGGGGGTTGTGGAAACTCAGGCATCGGTGCGGCCCAGATACCCTGGACTCGTGGACACTCCCGAGACGCAGCGCTGGTTGACCGAGCTTCGCCAGGCAGTTTCCAGCAGAGTGACCGCCAGCATCGCCGAGCTCTCCGACCGGCATCGCGCCATCGGCGACGAGACGAGCGACCTGTTCACGATCGCCACCGATCTGCTCAGCGGTGGCAAACGCCTGCGGGCGGCGTTCGCCGCTGCCGGGTGGACCGCGTTCGGCGGTGCCGAGCTCGCCGATCCGGTGGTGCGCGCAGGCGCTGGGCTGGAGCTGTTCCAGATGGCCGCCCTGGTCCATGACGACATCATCGACGCCTCCACCACCCGCCGGGGCCGACCCGCCGCACATCGTCAGCTCGCCCACCGGCACCGGGACATGGCGATGACCGGAGACGGGGACCGGTTCGGTGAGAACGGCGCCTTGCTGCTGGGTGACCTGCTTCTGGTGGCTGCCCAGCAGGAGGTGGAGTCTGGTCTGGAAGCACTGCCCGGCCGGAACCGCGGCCGCGGGCGCTCGATCCTGTTGAACATGATGACGGAGGTCACCGTCGGGCAGTACCTGGACATCTATGCCCAGGCTGCCCCGTGGAGTGAGGATCCCGCTGTCGATCTGGACCGGGCCCGGCGGGTGATCCGCGCCAAGTCGGCCAGCTACAGCGTGCAGCAACCGTTGCGCCTCGGAGCAGCGATGGCAGGGGCGGACGAGGACGGTCTGACCGCCTGTACCGCGTTCGGACTTCCCGTCGGCGAGGCGTTCCAGCTACGTGACGACATGCTCGGCGTCTTCGGTGATCCCGATCTGACCGGTAAGCCGGCCGGGGACGACCTGCGCGAAGGTAAACGCACCGTCCTGGTTACCTCGGCGATGACCCGAGCCAGTGCGCAGCAGCGGGCCGTCCTGCAGCAGGCCCTGGGCAATGCCGACCTGCAACCGACGCAGGTGCAGCAGGTCCGGGAGATTCTCTCCGCCACCGGTGCCGACCGGGAGGTGGAGGAGCTGATCGCTGACCGGGTGGCCGAGGGCCTACGGGTGCTGGACGAGGCTGCCGTCAGTCCCAACGCTGCTGCCATGCTCCGCTCCCTGGTCCAGGCGGCGGTCACCCGCACCTCCTGAGCCCACTCCGGCCGTCGCGGGCCCGGCGAGAGTCAGAACGCCAGCGTCTGCGCTGCCCGGCGCACGGCGTGCACTCGCCCACTGCGCAGCGCCTGGAGCGGGGTGCCGCCGAGCTCATCGTTGTCCCGCAGCAGCCAGTCCACGATCTCCTCGTCGGCATAGCCAGAATCGGCGAGCAACGTCACCGTCCCCCGCAGAGCGGGCAGCACCACCCGTACCGCGGACTCGTTATCGGTGACCAGGAAGTCGTCCGGTACCGCCAACGCGTTGTTCTCCCCGCGCCGGGTGGCTACCAGTACCCGGTCACGCAGATAGCCGCGCACTGTGCGTAGCGGAACATCAAGGGCCTCGGCCACCTCGGGCAGGCTCAGCCAGCGTCGCTCGTCCATCACACCTCGAGCGTAGTGCGCCCGTTGGGGCCCCGGACCGGCACCGTCAGAGTCCGCCGTGGTGGGGCGCGCAAATGTCACGGGGTTGTCACGATCTGCCATAACCACTACTGTCACACGTGCCCCATCATCCACATACACCACATGAACCACGTTGTTCACTGCAACACGCCGTCGTGAACCACATTGTGGGTCCGAGACCACTTCCCGGGGGGAAGCGCACATGTCCCGAACAGATCGTCGGTCCAAGCGAGCTGCGGCTCGTCGCTACTCGACACTGAGCACTCTCGGCGCTGTAGGTGCCGTCACTGCCGTGGGGCTAGGAAGCGCGGCTCCGGCAGCCGCGCAACCCGCGAGTGAGAGCACGCAGGCGCGTTCCCCGCTGTTCATGCCGCACGCCGTGGCCGGTGGTGCACCCGCCGTCACCGCTGCTGCTGAGCGCACGCCCCTCGTCGGAGCCGTGCAGCGAGCACCACAGCGCAGCACTGTGACCTACACAGTGCGGGCTGGGGACACCGTCTCCGGGATCGCGCACCGCTATGACACCACGGTGCGGGCGATCATCAACGCCAACGACCTGAACTCCAACGCGCTGATCCGCATCGGGCAGACGCTGCGCATCCCGGGCCAGAGCTCCTCCAGCACCAGCTCGACCAGCTCCAGCTCCAACGCCGGCGGCTCCAGCTCCGGCAGCGGCTCCTACACCGTTCGCGCCGGGGACACCGTCTCCGGGATCGCGCACCGCTATGACACCACCGTGCGGGCGATCATCAACGCCAACGACCTCGGCTCGAACGCAATGATCCGCATCGGGCAGACCCTGCAGATCCCGGGCCAGAGCTCCTCCAGCAACAGCTCGTCTTCGGGCTCGAGCAGCAGCTCGTCAAGCTCCTCGAGCTCGTCAAGCTCCTCCGGCACTGTCTCGCACCGAGTCATCAGCGGGGACACGGTCTCCTCGGTCGCCGCCCAGTACGGCACCACGGCACGGGCGATCATCAACGCCAACGACCTCGGCTCCAATGCCGTGATCCGGATCGGGCAGACCCTGCGCATCCCCGACGGTCTGGTCTCGAACAGCTTCCTGCACTACACCTACTCCGGTGACGTGACCGCCGCCGCGAACGCGAACAAGCGCCAACTGTTGAACGCGAACTTGCCCAGCCGGGACCAGATGCGCTCGATCATCCGGCAGACCGCCGCGGAGATGGGCGTGGACCCGGCACTCGCGCTGGCGATCGCCCACCAGGAGTCCGGCTTCAACCCGGCCGCAGTCTCTCCCGCCAACGCCGTCGGCGTGATGCAGGTGATCCCCTCCTCCGGCGAGTGGGCCTCTCAGCTCGTCGGCCGGGAGCTGAACCTGCTGGACCCGCAGGACAACGTCACTGCAGGTGTCGCCATCCTGCGCCAGCTGCAGCGCATGGGGGACAACCAGTCCGAGTCGATCGGCGGCTACTACCAGGGTCTGGGTTCAGTACGGAGCAACGGTCTCTACGACGACACGCGCCGGTACGTAGCGAACGTCCAGACCCTGATGACACGCTACTCCTGAGCCACCGATCTGCGGAGTTTCGCCCGTAAACTCCGCACATGGCCACTACTGTCTCCGACCCGCTGATCGGCCGCCTGGTCGACAGCCGGTACGAGATCACCGCGCGCATCGCCCGCGGGGGAATGGCCACTGTCTACCGTGCGCTGGACCGCCGGCTGGACCGGGTGGTGGCACTGAAGATCATGCACCCGCACCTGGGTGACGGTGTGGACGTGGCCGCCCGGTTCCGCCGCGAAGCCCGAGCCGCGGCCCGGCTCGCGCACCCGGGTGTGGTGGGCGTCTTCGACCAGGGCAGCACCGACGAGATGAACTACCTCACGATGGAGTTCGTCGACGGGACGAACCTGCGTGCCGTGCTCCGCCGCCGCGGTGCCCTACCGGTCGGTGAAGCGCTGCAGACGGTCGAGCGGATCCTGGACGCCCTCGCCGCCGCGCACCGGGCCGGACTGGTGCACCGGGACGTGAAACCGGAGAACATCCTCGTCACCACCGAGGGCGAGGTGAAGGTCGCCGACTTCGGCCTGGCCCGTGCCGTGTCCGAGGCCACGGTGGCCACCACCGGGAGCCTGCTCGGTACAGTCGCCTACCTCTCCCCCGAGATCGTCACCGATGGTGAGGCGGACGCCCGAGCCGATGTCTACGCCGTCGGCGCCATGCTGTACGAGCTGCTCACCGGACATCAGCCGTTCGAGGGCGACACCCCGATCCAGATCGCCTACCAGCACGTGCACGGCACCGTCCCGGCGCCCTCGGAGGCCATCCTCTGGCTGCCGTACCAGGTGGACGAGCTGGTGGCCACGCTCACCGCCCGGGACCCCGCGGACCGCCCGGCGGACGCCGGGACCGCCCGCAATCTGGTGCACCGGGTACGCACGTCGCTCGGCGAGCACGATCTACTCCGCCAGGCCGACACCGCCACATCGCCGGAGGCCGCCCCCTCCCCGAGCAGCCCGGACACCGGTGAGCTGGAGGGAGCCGAGACCACCGCCGTCGGGCATACCGGCACGATCGCACTCCCGGTGGGTGCCGTACCCCTCACCGAGGAGAGCCAGGAGCAGGCCCCACCACGACGCCGGGTGCGCCGCGGCCGTGTGCTGCTGGTGGTCCTGCTGGTGCTGCTGCTGGCCGGGCTCGGCGGGGTCGGCACCTGGTGGTACCTGAACATCGGTCCCGGTGCCTACACCCAGGTACCGGACCTGATCGGGGCAGAACAGGACCAGGCCGAGACCACCCTGAGCGAACGGGACCTCGACTTCTCGGTGCAGACCAGCCACTCCGACGACGTCCCGGAGGGTTCGGTGATCAGCACCGACCCCGGGCCGGGGCTGGACGTGCGCCGCGACGGTGAGGTGCAGGTGGAGATCTCCCTCGGTGTGCAGATGCTTGAGGTGCCGGACGTGGTCGGCGCCCCGGAGGAGGAGGCGCTCGCCCAGCTCGAGGAGGACGGGTTCAGCACCGCCGGGGCGGTGCAGCGCAGCTATCACCAGGAGGTCGAGGCCGGGCGGGTGATCAGCGCCGATCCGGAGCCCGGGGAGCAGGTACGCCACGACACCGAGGTGACGTTGACCATCTCCCAGGGCCGGGAACCGATCGACGTTCCGGACGTCACCGGTGCGGCCGAGGAGGAAGCGGCCGCCACTCTGGAGGATGCCGGTGCGGTCGCGCAGGTCGATGGCCGGGAGTACAGCGACGACGTCCCGGAGGGCCACGTGCTGGAACAGACGGTCACCGGTGAGGCGCTGCGCGGGGACGTGGTGCACCTGACCCTGTCCCGCGGGCCGGAGCTGTTCGAGGTGCCGGACGTGGTGGGCGACCAGTTCGGCGACGCCGAGGATGAGCTGACCGGGATCGGCTTCGATGTGCGCCGGGAGGACACGTTGGGTGGCTTCTTCGGCACGGTGCGGCTGCAGTCGGTCGAACCCGGTGAGATGGTGCCGGCCGGTACGGTCATCGTGCTCACCGTGGTCTGACACCCTTCCGGGTCGTCAGGTCACCCGTGCGCTGGAGCGCACCCCTCACCGGACGACCTACCGTCACGACGGCGGAGCTCACCGGGGTCAGGGATGCTCCCCCTGGTAGTCGTAGCGCTGCTCCTGCCAGGCATGCCCGCGCCGGTGGTAGCCGCGCTTCTCCCAGAAACCCAGGTCCTCGTCCGCCGGCGTCAGGTAGTTCCAGCCGCGCACCCACTTCGGACCCTTCCAGGTGTACAGATGCGGGATGATCAGCCGCATCGGCGCCCCGCGCTCAGCGGTCAGCGGCTCGTCCGCCAAGCTCGTCGCCAGCAGGGCGGTCGCCACGCCGAGATCGGCCAGCGGCACGTTCGCCGCATAGCCGAACTCGGCGAACACCAGCACCCCGGTGGCATCCGGAGCCGGTGGTGCCAGCTCGATCACATCCGCCGCCCGTGGACCGGACCAGTGCAGTCCGCGCACGCTCCACCGGGTGTTGCAGTGCATGTCCGCGACCAGGTCGTGGCTGGGCAGTGCGAGGATCTCGTCCCACTCGAAGGTGTGTTCCAGCCCGTCGGCGGTCGCCCCGCCCACCGCGAACGTCCACCGGTCTGGGCGCAGCGCCGGCACCCGGCCGTAGTGCATGATCTCCGGTTCGTCCCGCCAGTACTG
The DNA here is from genome assembly GCA_019116305.1 of Candidatus Ruania gallistercoris. GTDB lineage: Bacteria > Actinomycetota > Actinomycetes > Actinomycetales > Beutenbergiaceae > Ruania > Ruania gallistercoris. The sequence continues at coordinate 42,179 of DXBY01000313.1, forward strand.
GCCTGGCGGTGGATCCTCCTCGGCGGCGCTGCCGGAGGGTGCATCGGCGGACATCTCAGTCTCCCCGCAGCATCTCCGCGACCAGGAATGCCATCTCTAGCGACTGTTGGTGGTTCAGGCGAGGATCGACCCGGGTCTCATACCGTCGGGTGAGGGCGTCCTGGTCGATCTCCTCGCTGCCGCCGAGCACTTCGGTGACGTCCGAACCGGTCAGCTCCACGTGCAGCCCGCCCGGTACCGTGCCAGCGCTGCGGTGCACCTCGAAGAACCCGCGCACCTCATCGATCACATCGGCGAACCGGCGGGTCTTGTAGCCGTTGTCAGAGGTGAATCCGTTGCCGTGCATCGGGTCGCACACCCAGGTGACCGGGCGCCCGTCCGCCTTCACTCCCTCCACCAGGGCGGGGAGCAGGTCACGGATCTTGTCCGCACCCATCCGGGAGACGAAGGTCAACCGGCCGGGTTCGCCCTCCGGGTTCAGCTTGTCCATCAACGCGCGGGCGTCGTCCACCGTGCTGCTCGGACCGAGCTTGACCCCGATCGGGTTGTGCACCCGGGAGAAGAAGTCCACATGGGCGCCGCCGAGCTGCCGGGTGCGTTCGCCGATCCAGAGGAAGTGGGCGGAACAGTCATACGGGTGACCGGTGCGGGAGTCGATCCGGGTCAGCGGCCGCTCGTAGTCCAACAGCAGGCCCTCGTGACTGGAGAAGAACTCCACCGTGCGCAGCGCCTCGAAGTCAGCACCGGCGGCCTCCATGAACCGGATCGCGCGGTCGATCTCGGCGGCGAACGCGTTGTACTGGGCATAAGCAGGGTTCGCGGAGAAGCCCCGGTTCCACTCGTGCACCCGGCGCAGGTCCGCGAACCCGCCCTGGGTGAACGCCCGGATCAGGTTCAGTGTGGTGGCGGAGTTGTGGTACGCGTCCAGCAGCCGCTGCGGGTCCGGTACCCGGGACTCGGGGGTGAAGGCGTAGTCGTTGATGATGTCGCCCCGGTAGGCCGGCAGCGTCTGGCCCTCGCGGGTCTCGGTGTCCGAGCTGCGCGGCTTGGCGTACTGGCCCGCCATCCGCCCCATCTTGATCACCGGCATGCTCGCCCCGTAGGTGAGCACCACCGCCATCTGCAGGATGGTCTTGATCTTGTCCCGGATGGAGTCCGCAGTCAGGTCCGCGAACGTCTCCGCACAGTCCCCGCCCTGGAGCAGGAAGGCCTCACCGCGGGAGGCGGCGGCGAGCAGCTCACGCAACCGGTCCGCCTCACCGGCGAACACCAGCGGGGGCACCTCGGCGAGGCGTGCCGTGGCCTCGCGCAGCGCTTGGGGGTCGGGCCAGCTGGGCTGCTGCTGGGCCTCAACCTCGCGCCAGTGATCCAGGCCGGCAACGACTGCGGGATCGGGAAGAACACTCACGCCGTCCAGGATAGGCCCGCCCACCGGGTGCCCTGGTCCGCGTCCACCTCCCGGACCCCACTCCCGGTCCGGGTCGTCCGGTCACCGCTGCGCCGGAGCGCATGTCCTGTATGAGGGCATTGTGATGTCTTATGCGCCAGAGCGCACTCCTGACCGGACGACCCCCGGATGGCCGGTGCGGGGCTCAGTGCTCGACCGGGTCCGCCGCTGCCACCGGCTGGCCCAGGTCGGCGAGCAGCTCGGTGAACCAGTCCTGGGAGATGTCGAACGCCTTGCCGCCGGCGATCCGGGGGAAGGCGATCGCGCTGAGTCGGTCTCCGTTCTCCTCGTCGTGACCGATCACCCCGGACTCGCCCGCGATCGCGGTGTCCACCGCCAGGTCGGTCATCGAGGCGATCAGCTCCAGGTCGGTCTCGTTCGCGGCCGCCGAGCGAGAGAAGTACCCGCTCTTCTGCACCATGGTCTTCTCCGCGCCGATCAGTTCGGCGAACTGCTTGGCGAACCAGGCACCGGGGTTGATCGTGTCCAGCTTGACGTGCCCGAACGGGTCACGCTGCACCTCTTCGCCGGCAGCTTCGAGCTCGGCGACGATCTCCGGCACACCCGCTCCCTCGGAGAGGAAGATGTTCACGTTGCCGATCTCGTCCATGATTCCGCGCAGCCGCGCCGCCTCGGCCTTCATGTCCAGCTTCAGCTCGGGCAGGAACACCGCGTGCACGTCCCAACGCTCCCGGGTGAGCCCGAGCGAGGGGTTCCAGCTCTGCTGGTCCAGCC
>DXBY01000314.1 GCA_019116305.1 Candidatus Ruania gallistercoris
AGCGACCACCATCTTCGCCCCGGCGGGCCGGGGCGAGTGCCCCCGCACCTGCGCCAGGGTGACCAGCACGCCCGGGAGGCGGCTGCGGCGGAGGTGTGCGAGCGCCGTCATCCATTGCATCTGGCCCTAGGTCCGGCTCGGTGACCTGTGCTCGAGCGGCCGCCCCGCCGCGCCGTCAGCGTGCTTGGGCAGCTCTTCGATCACCTGTGCCCCGGTGGTCGGCGGTGCGGCGCGGTGCCCGTTCTGCTGCCGGCCGTTGCTGCTGACGGCGGAGGCCGGCAGGGGTCCGATCCGCTCACCAGGGGCGAACCGGACCACCGCACCGTCCCCGGTCACGTGCTGCGGGTCGGAGGTGTCCAAGGCAGCGCGGGCGTGCTGGACGGCCCAGTAGACGGCCTCCGGGGTGGCCGGTGAGGCGAGGTCCAGGCTGAGCCCCTCGGGACCGAATGCAGCGGCCGCCTGCCGGAGGGCTTCCCGGACGGCGATCGCGAGCGGCAGCGGTGGTTCCCCGACCGCTTTGGACCCGTACACCGCCCCGGGCTCGGCGGCATCGGCCAGCACGGACACGTTGAACTCCGCGGGCATCTCGGAGAAGCTCGGCAGCTTATAGGTGCTGGCCGCCTGGGTGGCCAGCCGGCCGCGGTTCTCCCCGTCGGAGGTGTCCCAGCGCAGGTCCTCCAGGGTGAGCCAACCGGCGCCCTGCACGAACCCGCCCTCGATCTGGCCCAGGTCCACCAGCGGGGAGAGGGAGTCGCCGGCGTCATAGACGATGTCCACCCGCCGGGTGGAGTAGGCGCCGGTGAAGCCGTCCACCTCCACCTCGGCCAGGGCGGCGGCGTGCACGAAGTACTTGTACGGGCTGCCCTGCATCTTCTCCTTGTCCCAGTGCAGCCCGGAGATGCGGTAGAAGCCGGCGGCGTGCAGCTGCACCTGCTGCGCGTACGCCTTGGCGACCAGCTCCTCCCAGGTCAGGCGGGTGCCCTGGCCGCCGCGTGCGTAGATCTCGGACCCACTGAAGACCAGGTCGTGCGGGTGCACGCCGAGCAGCTGGCTGGCCACGACGGCCATCCGGTCCCGGATCTGCTCGCAGGCGTTCTTCACCGCAGCACCGTTGATGTCGGCGCCTGTCGAGGCGGCGGTCGGGGACGTGTTCGGCACCTTGTCCGTGCGGGTGGGCGCCAGCCGAACCCGGTCCCGGCGCAAGCCCAGGGTGGTGGCCGCCACCTGCAGCATCTTGGTGTGCAGGCCCTGGCCCATCTCGGTGCCGCCGTGGTTGACCAGCACCGACCCGTCCCGATAGACGAGCACCAGGGCGCCGGCCTGGTTCATCACGCCCTGGCCGAACGCGATGCCGAACTTCACCGGCGTGATCGCCAACCCGCGCTTGGTGTGCGGGTGGGCGGCGTTGAAGTCGGCGACCTCCGCGCTGCGGCGTTCGAACTCGCCACCCTCCAGCACCTGCTCCCAGGCCGAATGCAACCGCGGCGCCTGCACCACTTCCTGGCCGTACGGGGTGCTCTGCCCGCGCTGGTAGAGGTTGCGGCGGCGCAGCTCGTGCGCGGGGATGCCCAGCAGCGGAGCACACCGGCCGATCGCGTCCTCGATACCGAGCATGCCCTGCGGGCCGCCGAACCCGCGGAACGCGGTCTGCGAGGTGACGTTGTTCCGCGCGATCCGCGCCGTGACGTCCGCGTTCGGCAGGTGGTAGGCGTTGTCGGAGTGGATCACGGCACGGTCGATGACCGGGATGGACAGGTCGATGTTCCAGCCGCCGTTCGCCACCAGGTCGGCCCAGTAGGCCTGGATCATGCCATCGGCGTCGAAGGCGATCTTCCACGCGATCCGGAAACCGTGCCGCTTCCCGGTCATGGTCAGGTCCTGAGTCCGGTTCAGCCGCACCCGCACCGGACGGCCGGTCACCGCGGCACCGAGGGCGGCCACACCGGCGTAGTGGTTCGACTGCGTCTCCTTACCGCCGAAACCGCCGCCCATCCGCAGGCTCTGCACGGTGACCATCCCGGCGTCCAGACCGAGCACCTGGGCGACGATGTGCTGTGCGCCGGTGGGCGCTTGCGTGCTGGACTGCACGAACATCTGCCCGGCCTCATCCTGGTAGGCCAGCGCGGCCTGGGTCTCCAGGTAGAAGTGTTCCTGGCCGGCGAAGTTCAGCTCGCCCTCAAAGACGTGCTCCGCCTCGGCGAAGGCGCCCTGGACGTCACCGCGCTCCATGTGCCGGACCGGGCCCTGGTACTGGTCGGCCTCGATCGCATCGGCCAGACTGACCACGCTGGGCAGCTCGGTGTAGCTGACCTGGACCGCCTCGGCGCCCAGCCGGGCCGCCTCGAGGCTCTCCCCGAGCACCCAGCACACGGCCTGGCCGTAGTACTGGATCTCCTCGGGGAACATCGGCTCGTCACCGTGCTCGCTGCCGTCGTTCACCCCAGGCACGTCGACGGCGGTCAGCACCTTGACCACTCCGGGCACCTGTTCGGCGGCCGAGATGTCCAGCTGATCGACGCGGGCGTGGGCGTGCGGTGCCTGCACCGGGTAGCCGTGCAGCACATCCTTGGTGCGACCGACCAGGTCATCGGTGTACAACGCTTCACCGGTCACGTGCAGGGTGGCGCTCTCGTGCGGTTCGGGCTGACCGACTACAGGGTTGGCCGGACGTTCGGCGAGGGTGCTCATGCTCCCACCTCCTGTTGGGTCTGCGCGTAGAGCTTGTGCAGCGACTGCGCGAGCATCGCGGTGCGGTACTGCGCACTGGCGCGGTGGTCGCTCATCGGGGTGCCCTCGCTCCCCAGGATCTCAGCTGCTTGCTCGACTGTCTCGCGCTGCCAGGGTGCACCGACGAGGGCCTTCTCGCATGCGATCGCTCGGATTGGGGTGGCGGCTACGCCACCGGCACCGATCCTCGCCCGGCGGACGACGCCGTCGGCGATCTCCAGCGCGAACGCGACCGCCACGCTAGAGATGTCGTCGAACCGGCGTTTGGCGATCTTGTGGAACGCGGTGACCGTAGCGAGCGGGCGCGGGATGAGCACCGCGCTGATCAGCTCATCGGCGGCGCGCACGCTCTGCCGGTAGCCGGTGAAGTACTCGGCCAGTGGGACTCGGCGGCGGCCGCGGCTCGACACTAGCTCCAGGTCGGCGTCCAGGGCGAGCAGGACGGGCGGGGCGTCCCCGATTGGGGAGCCGGTGCCGAGGTTGCCGCCGAGTGTGGCGCCGTTGCGGATCAATCGGGAGGCGAACTGCGGGAACAGCTCATCCAGCAGCGGGACGGCTCCGGCGAGCCGACGTTCGATCTCGGTGAGGGTGAGGGCGGCGCCGAGCCGGATCTCGTCGGCACCGAGGTCGTAGTCGCGCAGTTCGGGCAGCCGGTCGATGAGGATCGTGGTGGCGGCGCGGCGGCTGCGGATGTTCACCTCCACGCCCCAGTCGGTGGCCCCGGCCACCAGCTGCGCGTCCGGGTGCTCGGCGAGCGCGTCCAGTGCTTCGGGCAGGTCGGCAGGGCGGAGGAGGTGCTGGTCGCCGATGGTCACCGTGGCCGGGGTACCCGCCGGCGGCGGGGCGTCCATCCGGCGGCGGAGAGCGTCGGCATCCTCCGGGCTCCCGAGGGCGTAGGCGGCATCGGCGATCGGGCGGTAGCCGGTGCAGCGGCACAGGTTGCCGCTCAGGGCGTGCAGGTCAAAGCCGTTCGGTCCGCACTCGTGGCTGCCGGCGCAGCCCGCATCGGCGGCAGGGGCGGCGGGCTCAGTGGGCCCAGCCTGGGTGGGCTCGGCAGAATCGGCAGGGTCCGCAGGCGCGGCGTCCCGGGCGGCGCGGCTCGGACGGTAGTACTCACCGGCCATCGAGCAGATGAACCCCGGGGTGCAGTAGCCGCACTGCGAGCCTCCGCGCAGGGCCATCTCACGCTGGACCGGGTGCAGGTTGTCCGCACTGCCCAGACCTTCGGACGTGACCACCTCACCCCCGGCTACCGCCCATGCCGGCACCAGGCAGGCATTCAGCGGTGTCCACTCAGTACTGGCCTCGACGCCCGGCCGGGCAACCAGGACCGAACAGGCGCCACACTCTCCTTCGGCGCACCCTTCCTTCGCCCCGGTCAGGCCGAGCTCGCGCAACCAGTCGAGCAGGGAAAGGTAGGGGGCGACCGCGGCGAGGCTACGTGGCTTGCCGTTCACCGACACGGTCGGCACCTGGGTGGTCGTGGCCGACTCGGCGGTCGGTGTGCTGGGTGACTGCATCGCGTGTGACTCCTCACTCCTGGTCCTGCACTGTTCAGCGTTTCCGACCGGGAGGTCGGCCCAGGCCCGCGCCTCGTTACGCGTCGAACACCGTTCGTTGCGGAGTGAGAGTCACCACCCATCCGAGTGCGTACGCCTGTACGCACTCCCCAGAGTAACTCAGAAGTACCCCTTCTGTGCGAAATTCTTCTTCCGCATTTCAGAATCTCGACGAACGCAGACTCTTCGCGACTTATTCGACGAGTTCGTCAGAAAGTGTCATACTGGGCGGGTGCCAAAGATCATCGGCTCCACCCTCGCCGAACACCGGGAGCGAGTACGGACGCAGCTATTCACCGCCCTGTCCGAGCTACTGTCCGAGACTGGGTTCGATGCCGTGAGCATGGCCGATATCGCAGCCCGCGCCGGCGTCGGCCGCACCTCCGTCTACAACCACTTCCCGGACAAGGAAGCGGTGCTGCTAGGCTTCATCGAGCACGAGACGGCGCAGTACGTGCGCGCACTGTCGGAATCGTTGGCGCACGTGCGGGATCCGGAGGAGCAGCTGCGGGTCTACATCCGCGAGCAGATCAACCTCAAGGCCGTCTATCACCTCGCCCCCGGCCCGGACCTGCGCAGCGTGGTCTCCTCCGGCACACAGATGCGCCTGCGCGAGCACGTGCACCAGGTGACCGACCTCCTGGCCTCGATCCTGCGCCGCGGCATCGAGACCGGTCGCCTCCCGGACCAGGACATCGACGCTGTCGTCCCGCTGATCAACGCCTGCCTGTCCGGGCGGAACCATCCGGAGGCAGACCCGGAACGCACGCGTGCGATCGAGGCCACCGAGGCGTTCGTCCTCCGTGCTGTGGGCCTGCGCCCGGCGCAACCGACGCCGACCGCGGAGATCGACCCGCGCGAGGACCTGCAGGCCCTCGAAGCCGCCCGCACGCTGACCATCGCCTGATCGCCACACCGGGGCACCTGCCCCACCTCCCGGCCCGCCAGTGGTGGCGGGTGCAGCGGCGCAACACCCTGCCGTACCGACGGCTCGACACCCAGGCCACTTTTTGGCTATGGCAGCGTTACCTAATTGCCGCTACTGTCTTGTCAGGTAAGGCACTCCTCACCTATGGTGATGACATCGTGTCACGACAGCGTGTCACCAAACCTTCGTGAGGCTTCATGTCAGTCACTGCCCTGCCCACCGCCCCGGTCAGCACCCTGCTCCGGGAGGCCACCCAGGATGCGCACTCCCGCGCAGAGACCACCTCCTTCGTCACCGACCTGATGTCGGGCCGGCTGTCGATCGCTGCGTTCACCGCCCTGGCAGCGCAGCATCAGGCGATCTACACCGCCCTGGAGGACCTCGGCCGGCGGGTGGTCGACCAGCCAGGGGCCGCCGCCCTGGTCCGGCCCGAGCTGGAGCGCTGTGCAGCGCTGGCCGAGGACCTGCGCGCCCTCACCGGCGAGCGGCCGGTGCCGCCGGTGCTGGCCGCGACCGAGCGGTACACCGACCGGCTGCACGAGCTCGACGACCTCGCCGGCTACGCCGCACACGCCTACACCCGCTACCTTGGCGACCTCTCCGGCGGGCAGGCGATCAAGCGGATGATGCAGCGTCACTACGGGATGGCGGACGAGGGGCTGACCTTCTACACGTTCGCCCAGATCGAGAAGATCCCGCCGTACAAGGCCGCCTACCGCACGGCACTGGACGAGCTGCCGCTGGATGAGGCCGGCCGGGAGCGGCTGGTCGAGGAGGCGCGCGCCGCCTTCCGGTACAACGAAGCGGTGTTCATCGAGCTGGGTGCACAGTTCCGGCCCGGCGCCAGATTGTGAGTTCGTCCGCACCACACCCGCTGCCGTAGGTTGGCCGTCATGGAATTCGTGGTGCCGGCTCGCTTCTGCGGGCCACCTGAGTCCGGGAACGGCGGCTGGGTGAGCGGTCGGCTGGCCGCCTATACCGATATCGACGGCGCAGCCTCCGTGCGATTGTCCAGTCCCCCGCCGTTGGAGCGGGTGATGCGGCTCGAGCGCGACGGCGAGTCCACCGTGGTGCTGGACGGCACCGTGCGTATCGCCCAGGCGAGTTCGGCCGAGCCGATCACCGACGGTCCCGGCCCGGATCCGGTACCCTTCGCCGACGCTCTCGCTGCCGGTGAGCAGTACCCGGGTCTGGCCGAGCACCCGTTCCCCACCTGCTTCTCCTGCGGGATCGATCGCGACCCGGAGGACGCCCTCTGCCTGCGGCCCGGCCCGGTCGGTGAGGAGGTGTTCGCTGCCGCGTGGGTACCTCGGGAGGTGACCAGCGAGATCGTCTGGTCAGCGCTGGACTGTCCTGGCTCCTGGGCGCTGGGCGTGGGTGGGCGGCCGATGGTGCTCGGCACGATGACCACCGAGATCCGTGAGCTGCCGGCGGTGGGCGAGGAGTGCGTGGTGATGGCCTGGGGCACCGGTGGGCAGGGTCGCAAGCACACCGCCGGTACGGCGCTGTATACCGGCGACCGACTGATCGCCCAGGCGCGCTCGGTGTGGATCGAGGTCGACCCGGAGCAGGTTCGGCCGGCCTGAGAGGTAGGTCCGAGCGCCGACGTCAGGCCAACGCGCGGCGCAGGTCGGCGTAGGTTCCGGCCACGTCCCCGGCGCGGGTGCGCACCAGATGAGTCCCCGGCCGGGTGCGGAGCATGGCGATCATGCCGGCGTACATCGCCTCGATGGGCTCGGCACCCGGCGCGTCCTGGAGCAGCTCAGCGTCCCGGTGGTTCGCCGCCGCGGAGCCGGCCCGCGCGGCGAACCGGCGGGCGGCGTCGTCCGCATCGCTGACCAGGGCCACCTCCACGAACTCCGCTCCGACCTGCCGACACACCTCGGCCAACGCCAGCACGAGGTCCACCCGCTGCAGGAACTGCGGCACGATCACCTCCCGGCCGGCACGCAGGTGTGTCTGCGCCATCGCCAGGCCGAGTCTGCGCGCAGCGTGGCCGGCGGCGGCCGGGTCATCGGCCCACCGGCCCAGGCTGCCGCGGATCGAGTCCAGGTCGAGCACCAGGGCGAGCGGCCACTCCTGCGCCAGCATCCGGGCGAGAGTCGACTTTCCACTCGCCGGCGCCCCGTTGATCAGGACCAGCTGCACCATCCGGCTCCTCCTCACCCGGTTCGCGCCACACCCGCCACCCGGTCCGCGCACGCCCGGTCAGGCTAGCGCCGCCGGCGCGGCGGCCGGGTGCGGCGGAGTACGAGCACCGCCGAGTCCGAGCGCGGTGCGGGCCGGAACGCCGAGGCGGGTACGTGCAGTCCGGCGGCAGCGGTGAAACCGCGGGGCGGATTGCTCAGGTAGCGGCGAACCATCCACCGCGGCAGCACCAGGTCCGCCCGGACCATCGCGGAGCTGCGCGCGGTCAACCGGCGGACCAGCTGGGCGCCGATCGTGTACGGCGGATTGGCCACCACCCGGAACCGGCGAGCCGGTAACGGCATGGTGAGCACATCGCCGTCACGCACGGACACCGCATCGTGATCGGCCATCGCTGCACGCAGTGCCCGGCTCCGGCTCGGATGCAGCTCCACCGCCAGCACGCGGCCGGCGGCTCCGGCCAAGGGCCGGGTCAGCGCACCACTACCGGCGCCCAGGTCGAGCACCAGCTCATGTCCGCGGACCTGCGCCGCAGCAACTACTCGGTCAGCCCAGCCCGATCGGAGCTGGTGCCATCCCCACCGCCGCTGCCCGGACCCGGACACGACGCACCATCATCATGAACAGACTCATACCCACCACGGTAAGGACCGCCGTCGGGGATGGTCCACGGAATTTC
>DXBY01000315.1 GCA_019116305.1 Candidatus Ruania gallistercoris
CCGCCGATGACCGTTCCCGTCACCTGGCTGTGGTGGCCGCTCGCGCTGCCGCCGACCTGAAGGCACGGGAGGTGATCGCCCTCGACGTGTCCGAACGACTCGTCCTCACCGACGTGTTCGTGGTGACCTCCGGATCCTCCGAACGTCAGGTACGGGCGATCGTGGACGCCGTCGAGGAGGCGATGCACGGCGAGAGCGTCAAAGCCGTGCGCCGCGAGGGCCTGTCCGAGGGGCGCTGGGTGCTGCTCGACTACGGCGACATCGTGGTGCACGTGCAGCACGACGAGGACCGGGTGTTCTACGCGCTGGAACGGCTGTGGAAGGACTGCCCGGTGGTGGAGCTGCCCGAGGATGCCCGCGGTGGTAGCGGGACGGACGGCGAGAGCACGGCCGAGGCGTGAGCGCCTCGACGGTCCTGCTGTGGCGGCACGGGCAGACCGACTACAACGCCAGCGGCAAGCTGCAAGGGCAGGTGGACATCGCCCTGAACGAGATCGGGCGGGCCCAGGCGGTCGCTGCGGCAGAGGTACTGATGCGGGTGGAGCCGGCGCGCATCGTGAGCTCGGACCTGAGCCGGGCGCACGCCACCGCCCAGACGCTCGCCGAACGAGTTGGTGTGCCGGTGCACCTGGACGAGCGGCTCCGGGAGCGCGGCTTCGGGCAGTGGGAGGGGCTCACCCATCCGGAGATCGCCGAGCAGTGGCCGGAGCAGTTCGAGGTATGGACCGGTGGCGGACACCCGGAGGGGATCGGTGCCGAGACCCGCGGTGACGCCGGGCGGCGGCTGGCCGCGGGAGTGCGTGAACAGGCTGCCGCCATGGACGGCGGTGTGTTGGTGGTCACGTCCCACGGGGCGGCGATCAGTTCCGGCATCACGAGTCTGCTCGGCCTCGATGCCGAGGATTGGCGCGGAATCACAGGGCTGGGCAACTGTCACTGGTCCGTGCTGCGGGAGAATCGGGGATCTGAACCGGCCTGGCGGCTGACTGCGCACAACGTCGGCCTGGAGGGACCTGATTTCACACACGGGCCGAGCATCCGGTAACCTGTATCCGGCCCGCGAGGGTTGCCCGACTCGGGGCTATGGCGCAGTTGGTAGCGCGCTTCCATGGCATGGAAGAGGTCGGGGGTTCGAATCCCCCTAGCTCCACACTTGTGATGTTTCACGACATCGTGAACGGCTGAACCCCCGGTTATGAGGGTTCAGCCGTTTTGTGGTTGGTGGGTGCGGGTGGCATCAAGGGTGCGCAGACAGTGCTCGGGTCATGGTGCGCCGGACGGGTGCGACGACGGGCGGGTCGGGTTCGGATAGCCTGAGCATGATGGAAGCCACCCTCCCGCCCGAACCCGTTCTTCCGCTGGTCGACAAGTTGACGGACGCGCTCGTGACGGGACAAGCACGGCCCGTTGGGATGCCGGCCGACGGCGAACCCTGGGATTACTGGAGTTGCTCCATCGAGCGCGGCGACGACGGGTACGCGATCTCCGAGTGGCGCGTCGACGGGCAGCTGAGCGCGGTCGAGGGCCCGGAGCCTATTCGACTCGAGGACAGCCTGAGCGAGCTGCTCACCTTCTGTGTCGAGCAGGGGCTCACCCGTCCAGAAGAGATCCAGGTCTTCTTCAACAGGGGTCCAGAGGTTCAGCTGTCGGTCGAGGTCGTCACGGCCGACGGGACGGAGGTGGCATGCGACCTCGACCGCGCCACCGAGCCGGCCCTCCAGCACCTTCATCAGCGGTGGGGGAGTGAGTCGGCCAGACGCGGGCAGGCCCTCCTGCGTGATCCGGAGGTGTGGTGGGCACACCTCGAGGACGAGATCGCCGCGACGGAGCGGAGGATCACCAAGGGACGTGTCCGGCTCATCGCCAGCCTCGAAGCAGATGATCGTGAGACCGGGGCGGCCGCGGCATCGGCGGCAGAAGACGGCATGCTTCGCCGGTACCTGCGATTGTTCCGTGATCGGTACACGCGCGGAGCCGACGCGGACGAACTGCGCGACGTCGTCGAGTCCTGGTACCAGGACACCACTCTCGCCTTTACCGTCCTTGAGCAGCGGGCAGGGACCGCCCAGTTCACGGACCCACTGCACGGCCGCGAGTACGTCGCGGTCTGGGACACCGTCAACCTGCTGATCTCCGCGACGCTGCTAGGGCGCGAGGACATCGCCCGCGACATCCTGGCGCACCCCGCGATCTCCCACGCTCCGTATCGCGCAGTCGACGTGCTTGCGCTCATTCACGGCGTGCCGCAGGCCAGCGGGCTCGAGGACATGCGGATGGATGTCTGGAAGGACCGCGACACGCATGAGCCGTGGCTCAAGCTCTTCGCTACTGCTCCCGGTCGACGGCAGGCGGCACTCGAGACGTTCGTCCGGAACTGGCCCGCCACTCTGGAGAAGACGCGTCGGCCGGAGCAGTGGTGTGTCGAAGCAGCATTGTTCGCCGTGGTCTTCGATCTCGACGACAGCACCGTTCGCGACGAGAAGTGGTACCCCGCTGATCTTGCCGACTATGCCAGGGACCTGGGTGTGCAGCCGTTGCCCGCGAAGACGAAGCTGCCCGGGTTGTGGAAGAAGCCGACCCCGCCGAAGGTGCTGGAGCCGGCCGACCAGCGCGAGCCGCACGTGTTCCGATCGGCGACGGGCGACCTCGCGATATCCGACTTCGCGGCGCTGGCGGCACCGGTCGCTAGCGAGGTGGCCTCGGGAACCTTCGATGAAGTGCTCGATCGCGGGCTCGCTGCTGGAACGGTGATCGTGTTCGACGGGGCTGGGGTGGAGCCGCAGGTTCACGGGCCGATGGTGCAGGAGGCCTGCGGCCGGCTCGGACTCCGTGTTCCCGGGAAACTCCCGCCCCAGGTGCCCCGGAGTTCCGAAGCGGCCATGAAGCGATTTGATGAATGGCTCGAGCCGTTAGGTGTGCGCTTGTTGCACCTGGATCTCGATGAGGATGCCGCGTCCATGCTCCCTGTGCTTGCGGAGGACTACGCCGCACTCGTGGGCCGCACGGTGGCAGGCGTTTCGCTGCGGCCAGCGCGCACGGCCTCCTGAGAGCGCGGAGAACTCCAGATCTTCGCCGATGTCCGACTCTCCCGCTCCAGGGTAGACGGGCTGGCGCCTGGCATCGCACCCTAGCGAGGGGCGCACAGACACCGACGCGAGGAGGACTGTCCGTTGAGCCGCTATGACTACATCATCGTCGGCGCAGGGTCGGCCGGCTGTGTGCTGGCCCATCGACTCTCGGCGAACCCCGATGTCAGCGTGCTGCTGCTCGAGGCCGGTGGTGCGGACGACAGCCCGTTGATCGACATGCCGCGCGGATTCGGCGAGCTCCTCGGGGACCCGGCCCTGGTATGGCACCTGCCGACCCTCCCGTTCGGGCCCGACCGGCAGGTCGAGTACTGGGTGCGCGGAAAGACACTGGGCGGTTCCAGCTCGGTCAATGGCATGGTGTACAACCGGGGTGCGGAGGCGGACTACGAGGAGCTGGCCGCGAGGGGCAACGATGGCTGGGGCTGGGCAGACCTGCTACCGGCGTTCCGGGCCATCGAGAACCACCAGCTCGGGTCCTCGGCGAGTCGTGGTGCCGATGGTCCGTTGTGCATCTCCACCGCCGACAGTGGTGAGCCACTCCTCGAGGACGTCCTGACCGCCGGTGCCGAGCTGGGCTGGCAGCAGGTGGCCGACTACAACGACGTCGACGGCGAACGGATCGGCTACACGATGGCCACGATCGGTGCCGGTCGGCGGTGTAGCGCGGCGCATGCCTTCCTGCACCCGGTGCTGGATCGGCCGAACCTGACAGTGGCTGTTCGCACCTGTGTGGACCGGGTCGTCACCGAGGACGGCCGCGCCGTCGGCATCGAGGGGCGACGGGACGGACGTCCCTTCTCCGCCACCGCCACACGGGAGGTGATCCTGGCCACCGGTGCGCTCGCGACGCCGAAGCTGCTCCAGCTCTCCGGGATCGGCCCCCGGGACGCTCTCCGCGCTGCCGGGGTACCCCTGGTGGCGGACAGCCCGAACGTGGGTGCCCGGATGCGGGAGCACCGGGTCTTCACCGTGCAGTACCGGTTGACGAAGGACGTCGGGTACAACCGACTGCTGGCGACGCCGGAGGGCCAGCGCGAAGCCATGGCCGAGTACGAGGCGGCCGGGGGAGGGCCGATGGGTGCACCGTCCTTCGACCTCACGGCCATCGTGAAGTCCCGCCCCGGGCTGGACCGGCCCGATGCCCAGCTGCAGATCGCACCGTTCTCCATGCTGCCCCCGCAACCCGGTCAGGGTATCCAGGTCGAGCGGGAGCCGGGCATGCTCTGCATCGCCTATCAGCTGCACCCCACCAGCGAGGGGAGCATCCGCATCACCTCGCCCGATCCGGACGTTGCCGCGGACATCGATCCCGGATACCTGACCACCGCTGCCGACCGTGCCAGGTCCGTCGACGTCGTCCGTACCGTTCGGCGGTTGTTCGCCACCACACCCCTGCAAGAGTGGATCGACCACGAGACGGTACCGGGCGCTCAGGTACAGACCGATGGGGACATCATCGACGACGGGCTCCGCACCGGTGGTGCCGGGTACCACGCCATCGGTACCGCGGCGATGGGGCCTCAGGAGGACGATGTGGTCGACTCCGCGCTGCGGGTCCGCGGAGTGGCCGGACTGCGCGTCGTGGATGCGTCGGTCCTGCCGACGATGGTCTCCGGGAACCTGAACGGACCCGTGATGGCGATGGCCTGGTTGGCCGCCGAGCGCATCCTCGAGAACGTGGCCTCCTGACTCGCACCTCACACTCCGGTCGGTTCGCACGTCTACGGTGTGATGACGATGAAAGAGCCGTTCGAGACCGCCGTGCAGGCGCACGGTGCCACAGTGCTGCGGGTCTGCCGCGCCGTGCTCGGACCAGGGGCGGACGCCGAGGACGCGTGGTCGGAGACCTTTCTCGCCGCCCTGCGTAGCTGGTCCGAGCTGGACGAGGACACCAATGTCGAGGCGTGGCTGGTGCGGGTGGCTCAGCGCAAGGCTGTGGACATCACCCGCAAGCGAGCACGGCACGCGATCCCGACTGAGGAGCTTCCCGAGCAGGAGTCCCGGCTCGGTGTACCCGGGACCGATGACACCGGTGTGTGGCGTGCGGTCGCGGCGCTACCCGAACGGCAGCGCCTGGCCGTGGCCTACCACTACTTCGGTGGTCTGCCGCACACCGAGACTGCCGAGCTGATGGGCAGCAGTGCCGCGGCGGTGCGCCGCGCGGCTGCCGACGGGCTGAAGAAACT
>DXBY01000316.1 GCA_019116305.1 Candidatus Ruania gallistercoris
AAGGGGTTCTTCACCGACACCTCGATCTGCATCGGCTGCAAGGCCTGCGAGGTGGCCTGCAAGGAGTGGAACCACGTGCCGGCCGATCCCGACCCGCAGCTGCTCGCGTCCTCCTACGACAACACCGGCGGGCTCGGGGCGAACACCTGGCGGCACGTGGCGTTCGTGGAGCAGGACGCCGACCGGATCAGGCAGGCGCGGAGCAGCGGACGGGCGCTGGTGGATCTGGGGATGCCCGGTGTGGGGCCGCCGTCAGCGCGGGTGAACCCTGCGGGTGCCGGGAGCACCGCCGGTCCCGGTCCCGCCGGCGGCGACCTGCACGACGCCGCCACGCTCGGCCCGCCGGTCTCCTCCGGTGTCCCCGGGGACAGCCCCGCCGACACCACTCCCCCGGACACTCCCGAGTTCCGCTGGCTGATGTCCTCCGACGTGTGCAAGCACTGCACGCACGCCGGCTGCCTGGACGTGTGCCCCACCGGGGCGCTCTTCCGCACCGAGTTCGGCACCGTGGTGGTCCAGGACGACGTCTGCAACGGGTGTGGCACCTGTGTGGCCGGCTGCCCGTTCGGGGTGATCGAGCGGCGCGCGGACGGCACCGCCGGACCGGGTGAGCAGCGCCCGCAGCAGGAGCATCTCCGCGAGTCCGGGATCGCGCAGAAGTGCACGCTCTGCTACGACCGGCTCACCGACGGTCAGACGCCCGCCTGTGCCCAGACCTGCCCGACCGAGTCGATCAAGTTCGGCGACCACGAGGACATGGTGACCACCGCGCGGGAGCGGGTGGCCCAGCTGCACGAGCAGGGGATGACCGAAGCGCGACTGTACGGGGCGAACGAGCTCGACGGCGTGGGTGGCACCGGGTCGGTGTTCCTGCTGCTGGACGAACCGGAGGTCTACGGGCTGCCGCCGGACCCGCGCGTGCCGACCGCGGACCTGCCGCAGATGTTCGCCCGGGCCGGGGTGGCGGCCGCCGGAATGCTGGCCACTGCGGCCGTGGCATTCCTCGGGAGGCGCCGGTGAGCACCTCCTCCTACGACAGCTACCGCCCACCCGAACCGGACCGGCGCGGCACACGCAAGGGCCGCCGTCGTTCTGGTGGATCGCGGGGCGGCGGTGACGGTTCCCGGGAGATGCCCGTGGTGCCGGACGCCGAGTTCGGTTCCTATTACGGCCGCCCGGTGGTCAAGGCACCGCCGTGGGAGACGGATGTGGCGGCCTACCTGTTCCTCGGTGGACTCGCCGGCGGTTCAGCGCTGCTCGCTGCCGGCGCCGAGTTCACCGGGCGGGACGCATTGCGCCGCAACAGCCGGTTCGCAGCGATCGGCGCCGCGGGGCTGGGTGCGGTGGCGCTGGTGCGCGACCTGGGCCGGCCGGAACGGTTCCTGAACATGCTGCGCACGGTCAAGCTGACCAGCCCGATGAGCGTGGGCTCGTGGATCCTCGCCGGCTTCAGCACCTGCGCCGGCGTCGCCGCGGCCGACGAGCTGGACCGGGCCACCGCCGGACGCATCCCGCTCGGGCGGCTGCGCACACTGCTCCGCGGGGCCGGCACCGCGGGCGGACTCGGCGCCGCACTGCTCGCTCCCCCACTCGCCGCCTACACCGCGGTGCTGCTCTCCGATACCGCCGTGCCCACCTGGAACGCGGCGCGGGAGGAATTACCGTTCGTGTTCGTCGGCTCGGCAAGCCTGGCCGCGGGTGGGCTGGCGATGATCACCACACCGCGCACGCAGACCGGGCCGGCGCAGGTGCTGGCGATGGTGGGGGTGGCCGGAGAGCTGGTGGCGTCGGAGGTGATGGAGCGGCGATTGGACGAGACCGTGGTCGAGACGCTGCACCAGGGCCGGGCGGGCACCATGCTGCAGGTGAGCAAGGCGCTGGCGGCCGGTGGCGCGCTCGGCGCCCTGCTCGCCGGGCGGTGGCGCGCGGCCGGAGTGATCTCCGGCGCAGCGTTGGTGGCGTCCTCGGCGCTCACCCGGCTCGGCATCTTCGAGGCCGGTCTGCACTCGGCGGAGGACCCCCGGTACACCGTGGAGCCGCAGAAACGCCGGCTCGCCCGGCGCCGCGCCGCGGGCACCACCGACGACTCGATCACCACCACCGACTGACCCACCCATACCGGGTCGTCCTGGTCATGCGTGGGGTGGCGCACCACCGTCGACACGCACGGCGAGGCCATCGAGGATCAGGTCGAGGCCTGCGGCAAAATCGCTCGAGGCCTCGCCTGCGGAACGTTCGTCAGTGGAGGTCAGGGCTTCCGAGGCGAACATTGCGGCGAGGTGGGGAAACTCAGCAGGAGTGATCAAGGAGCCCAATGTTCGTGCGTAGAGGTCCCCACTGTCCGCGTGGGATTGCTCTGCGGCGAGCCCTTCCGCAAGTTCCTGCGCGAGCAGTGCAGAATGCCGCACGTATCCACTCAGCAGAGTCACCACGGACAGTCTGAGGTCCCACGCCAACGGGGTGCTCGACAGCTGTGCCAAGCCCCGTTCCATCCAGGCCATCTGGTGGGGGCCGGCCGGAGGCCGGTACACGGGCACACGTGGGAGCCACGGCCGTTCAAGGTAGAGCTCCCACAGGTCGACGGCCCAGAGTCGCAGACCCTCGCGCCATCCTGAGGTTGCCTCGTCCGTCTCTCGAGGACAGCTCGCGGCGTCCAGCATGAGCATGAGCAACTCCTGCTTGGAGCCGACGTGTCGATACAACGACATCGGCGTCACGCCCAACTTTCTGGCAACCTTCGGCAAGGTGGCCGACTCCAGGCCACCCTCGTCGGCGAGCCGGATGGCGGTATCGACCACTGCGTCGACGTCCAAGGTCGATCTGCGTCCCAACCGCGCCGGCGACGTCGGGAGACGCCAGAGACGCCGGTAGAAGTCGGGCATCTCGTCGTTGTCCATGCTCTCGATCCCGGTCGTCGCCCACGTCGGTGAGCGCATCGCTGCGATATGGCTCGATCGAGCCTACCAGAAACTATATGCTATATAGTTTCTATGATATACCTGACGGCATGGTTTCTCAGACTGGCTCCGGGCCTGCCACTGTGCACAGTCGCGTTCACGATGTCGATGCCCTGCGCGGGTTCGCCCTGCTGGGCATCTTCGTCGTCAACATCACCTTCATGGCTTCGGCCTATCCGGCAAACCTCGTCGACGACCCTTCCTTCACCTCGTGGCTCGACAGTGTCGCTCGGTTGACGACCGAGGCCCTCTTCTCGATGAAGTTCTACCTCTTGTTCTCGTTTCTGTTCGGTTACAGCTTCGTGCTCCAGATGGCGGCGGCGCAGCGAGCGGGGAAGGCGTTCGTGCCGCGGATGTTGCGTCGCATAGTCGGCCTCTTCGTCCTCGGCGCGATCCATATCGTTGTTCTCTACGGTGGCGACGTCCTCACCACCTACGCCGTGGTGGGCCTGGTCCTGATCCTGATGCATCGCGTCAGCAACCGAACCGCGCTCCGGACCGCCGTCGTGATCTACGCCGTCGTGATCGTGTCCCTGGTGGGAAGTGCACTCTTCATCGGTGGCTCTGCGTTCATGCCCGGCAAAGGCGAAGCTCTGACCAACGCTGCAGTGCAGACCAAGGAGCTGCTGGGTACGCCTGCTGAGATCGTCGGATACCACGTCAGCGGTCTTGACCTTCTCGTCATCCAAGGACTCTCTCTCCAGGGACCGACGGCCCTCGCGATGTTCCTGCTGGGCATGGTCGCCGCACGTCGAGGCCTGTTCAGCACACTGCACGAGAAACAGTCCCTCCTGCGCTGGACCCAGATCGTGGGGTACCCGCTCGGCCTCGCCGGCGGGACGGTGTACGCCCTGCTCGGTGGAACGGGTGACACCATGGGCATCGCCGTGAGCACAGCGACGGCGCCGTTCCTCGCCGCGGCCTATGTGGCAACGCTGGTGCAGCTCATGCACAGCAGGAAGACTGCCTGGATACGGACGGGCCTGGCACCGGTCGGGCGCATGGCGTTGACGAACTATCTCGGACAGTCAGCCGTCGGGCTCCTGCTGTTCACGGGCGTCGGTCTCGGGCTGGCTGGTCGATTCTCTCCACCGCTGCTCATCCAGACGGCTATCACCGTATTCGCGCTCCAGGTTGTCCTCAGCATGTGGTGGCTGCGCCGTCACCGGTACGGACCTGCAGAGTACGCACTGCGCTGTTTCACCAACTGGCAGAAGCCGCGCAACGCACAGCCCGCAGAGAACGCAGCCGGCTCCACCATGCACTCATCGCACAGAGCGGCTGAGAGTACCGACGCTGAGGCGGCCAAGGACCCCGATCACGCTGCCACCGGCCGGCGGCTCTCGATATCGGAGCAGGGCGATCGATGAGCCAGACAGCGCTCTCATACTCGGGTCGTCCTGTCAGACGGGGACTCTGGGCCCCGCCTGACAGGACGACCTGCTAGTGGGGTCGGTTAGCGGATCTCGATGCCGGTGCCGGCTACGGTGTGCCCGATCACCGGGTGCCCGGGCAGCTCGCCGGCAACCAGCAGCCCGCCGGAGGTCTGCGCGTCCGCGAGCAGCACCAGGTCCTCCTCGGTGATCCCGGCACCGGTCCGCAGGTGCGGGCGGACCCAGTCCAGGTTGCGCCGGCTGCCACCGGGCACGAACCCGTCCGCGAGCGCGTCCAGCGCCGCCTGCAGCACCGGCACGGCGGCCCGGTCGATCACCGCTCCCACGCCGGAGGCACGGCACAGCTTGTGCAGGTGCCCGAGCAGCCCGAACCCAGTCACGTCAGTGGCCGCTTTCAGGCCATTCTCGACGGCGGAGCGTGCGGCGCCAGAGTTCAGCCGGGTCATCGAGTCGGTCGCCTCGGCGAAGATCTCCCCGGTCGCCTTGTGCCGGTTGTTCAGGATGCCCACGCCGATGGGCTTGGTCAGCGTGAGCGACTGACCCGGTTCGGCGGCGTCGATGCGCAGCAGCCGGTCCGGGTGCGCGGTCCCGGTCACCGCCATCCCGTACTTCGGCTCCGGGTCGTCGATGGAGTGGCCGCCGATCACCGGGCAACCGGCCTCGGTGGCCACGGCCAGCCCGCCGCGGAGCACCTCGGTCATCAGCTCCAGCGACAGCCGCTCCCGGGGCCAGCCGACCAGGTTGATCGCCACCACCGGGTCCCCGCCCATGGCGTAGATGTCGGAGAGCGCGTTCGCCGCGGCGATCCGGCCCCAGTCGTAGGCGTCGTCGACCACTGGGGTGAAGAAGTCCGCAGTAGACAGCACCGCGAGGTCCTCTCGGACCAGCACGGCCGCGGCATCGTCGCCGTCGTCCAGGCCCACCAGCACCCGGGCGTCGGCGCCGCCGACCTGCCCGGTCAGCCCGGAAACGGCCTCCTCCAGCTCACCGGGCGGGATCTTGCATGCGCACCCACCACCGTGGGCAAAGGACGTCAGTCGCTCCATCTGCCCACCCTAGCCACCGGGCCCTCGTTGCCTGAACGGCCGCGGCACCACCTCATCCGGCGCGCACGCCGGGAAGGTCGCCGAAACGCGCGGCCACATCGCGGGTGAGGATCCCCCGACCAGTTTCGGCGGCGTGCGCTGCAATGATCAGGTCGTGCGCCCCGCGAGGCGTCCCGATCCGGCGGGTGTGCGCCAACAGCTCGGCGTGATGATCCGCAGTTCGTGACGTGTAGTCGAGCACATCCACAGCGTCAAGCATCGTCGCCACGGTCTGCTGCCGAGCAGCAGCCACGTCCGCGTCCGCTGCGAGCAGGACACCGACCCGCAACTCCGCCTGGGTGATCGCGGCGATCGCGAGCTCGTCGTCGTCGCGAAGCCCCAGACCGGTATCGCTGCCTCGCTCGATGGCGACCAGTACATTCGTGTCGACGATCAGTCGTCGGCCCATGCATCCCCTTCGTCCTGCGTCAGGAGGGCCGTGGCGCTCTCCAGATCTGCCTCGAACTCGGGGCCTAACCCTGGTACGTCGGCAAGCCGGGCACGAAGGTCGCCCACAGTGCGGCGGTGCACCGGTCGAAGCTCGGCGATCGCATGCCCACCGCGAGTGATGGTCACCAGATCGCCGCGCTCGACCGCGTCGAGCAGGTCAGAGAACCCTCGCGACGCGGAGGTTGCGGTCACAGTGCGCATGATCTGATCATATCTGAAAATCTGATCCGGGACCAGAGGTCGCGCGAGGCGAGGAGCCTCCTGCGCGGCGACCGGGCCAGTTCCGCCCCGCACGAGCGGACGTTGAGCTCGAGGTTGCTAGGCTCGCGGCGCAGGGAGGCGTCTGGGTTCCTGGTGGTCCCCCCGGTCTTCAACACCGGTGAGACCGAGCATCTCGGTCTGGCGGGTTCGATTCCCGTCCGCCTCCGCCACGCTCGAGGAGGTGCCCGTGAGTAGCCAGGTTGCCGCCGGCGGCCGGAGCAGCGAACAGGACCCGCGCCGCCGGATCCCACGCACCGACCATCTGCTCGCCCTGCCCGAGGCCGCGGCGGCCGCCGACCGCCTCGGCACCGCGGCGGTCCGCACCCTCGCCCGGCAGCAGCAGGACCGCGCTCGGGCCGGCGAGCTCAGCCCCGAAGACGTCCCCGCCGCCCTCCGCGCGGCCCTGGCCACTCACCGCAGCACCTCCCTCACCCCGGTGCTGAACGCCACCGGCGTGGTGGTGCACACCAACCTCGGCCGCGCCCCGCTCTCTCCCGCAGCCACGGACGCGCTCATCACCGCCGCCGGGTACGTAGACGTGGAGCTGGACCTGGCCACCGGCGCCCGCAGCAAACGTGGCCGGGCAGCCAGGGCGGCGCTCCTGGCCGCCTGCCCCGCCGCCGAGGACGCCTTGGTGGTGAACAACGGGGCCGCCGCCCTGGTGCTCGCTACTACCGCCCTGGCCGCCGGCCGCGAGGTGGTGATCAGCCGCGGGGAGCTGATCGAGATCGGCGCCGGGTTCCGGCTCCCGGACCTGATCGCCTCCACCGGCGCCCGGCTGCGCGAAGTAGGCACCACCAACCGCACCCACGTACGCGACTACGCCTCCGCCGTCGGCCCGGAGACCGGCTGCCTGCTCAAAGTGCACCCGAGCAACTTCCGCGTGGATGGCTTCACCGCCGAAGCGAGCCTGGCCGAGCTGCGCACTCTGGCGGATGAGCGGGGCGTGCCCCTGGTGGCCGATCTGGGCAGCGGGCTGCTCACCGCGGAGCCCGCACTACCGCAGGAGCCCGACGCCACCACGGCGCTCGAGGCCGGTGCCGACCTGGTGATCGCCAGCGGGGACAAGCTGCTCGGCGGGCCGCAGGCGGGCCTGTTGCTCGGCCGAGCGCCGGTGATCGAGGCGCTGGCCCTGCATCCCCTGGCTCGAGCGGTGCGGGCGGACAAGCTCGCCCTGGCGGCGCTGGAGGCCACCCTGACGGCCGGTCCGGCACCGGTCGGCGAGTACATCCGTGCCGATCCGGAGGTGTTGCGTGCTCGTACCGAGCGCCTCGCGGCAGCCGTCGACGGCGGAGCGCAGGTGGCGGTGGTGCCGCACCAGGGCCGGGTCGGGGGTGGCGGAGCCCCCGGGCACGAGCTACCGGGCTGGGCAGTGCGGCTGCCGGAGTCCGCCGCGCCGCCGTTGCGGC
>DXBY01000317.1 GCA_019116305.1 Candidatus Ruania gallistercoris
AGCCGGGAATATCACGTTGACCCTCCCCGCCGCTTCGGCCAGCCTGAGAGTTCTCGGACAGGACGCTGTCCAGCCACCCACTTCCTGCTCGGAGACCCCTATGCCCACCCTCCTGTGGATCGCGAGCGGCGTGCTCGCCGCGATGATGCTGATCGCCGGGCTGACGAAGTCGCTGCAGACCAAGGAGAAGCTCTACCAATCCGGCCTCACCTACGTCGAGGACCTTCCGGCACGCTTCGTCCGAGCCCTCGGCGTGGCCGAGGTGCTCGGGGCCATCGGTCTGGTGGTACCGGGTCTGGTGGGTGTGGCGCCAACTCTGGTGCCGATCGCGGCCCTGTGCGTGGGCGTGACGATGGCCGGCGCGGTGCTGGTGCATGCCCGGCGGAGCGAGTGGGACAAGGTGCTCATGCCCGCCGCGCTGCTGGTGCTGGCCGCGCTCGTGGCCTGGGGCCGGTTCGGCCCGTGGCCACTCTGAGGGTTACCGCTGCGCGGCAGTGTCGGCGAGGAACTGGCGCACGATCTGCCCGTACTCCCGAGGGCGTTCCACCGGGGCGAAGTGTCCGGCGTCGGGGATCACCTCGAGCCGACCGTGCGGGGCGGCCGCAGCCGCTGCCCGGGGATAGCGCAGCGGCACTGCCGTGTCCTTCTCGCCGTGCACGAACAACACCGGCTGGGTGAGCTCCGGCACCCGGCCGGAGAAGTTGACCCGGTGGTGCCGCGGTGCCGTCTCGAAGCGGTTCCAGTCGCAGAACATGTGCCCGCCGTGGGCGCGTTTGGTGAGTAGCTCCTCAGCGGCAAGGTCCGCCAGCGCGTCGATGTCCTGCTGCGGCACATAGTCGGCGAAGGCCACCTTCGTGCGCACCCACTGCCGCATCGAGCTCGCCGTCATGCTGCGGCCGATCAGCCAGGAGAACGGCCGACGGAGGGAGAGCCAGGCGAGCTCGTGGCTCTGCACCCGGTGCTGGAGGCCACCGGTGGACGTGAGCACCAGTCGCAGCACCCGTTCGGGGTGGCGCAATGTGTAGCCCAGCGCGGTGGCCGAGCCGAGGGAGAGCCCGATCAAGGTAGCGCGCTCGAGCTCCCAGTGCTCCATCATGCTGGCCAGCATCTGCTCCTGGCCGCGCTGATCCGCCCGCTCCCGCCAGGGCCAGCTCTGCCCGTGCTTGGGCTGGTCCGGCACGTACACGCGGTGGTCCGCGGCGAGCTCGGGTGCGAGCCATCGCCACATCCAGTCGCCGTTGTCGATTCCGCCCCCGTGCAACAGCACGACGGCGGGACCGGACTCTCCCAGGACGCGGTAGTGGATCCTGCCCTCGGGCAGGTCAGCGGTGTGATGGGTGATCATGAGCACTCTTCCTCGACGGTGGGCTGGGCAGGGCGTTGCAGCTGATCCAGCTGAGCCTCGAGGCGTTCGAGCATGGCCAGCTGAGCCTCCCTCGCCGCATCGGCATCGGGCGGCAGGTCCGCAGCCACTCCGCGTTCGACGATCCCGGCGAACAGCCCGACGCTGCTGCGCAGCTCCTCGTCGGTGGTCGCCCCGAGCGTTCCGGGCGCGTGCAGCAGGCCGATGGTGAACACGCTGAGCAGGCGGGTGACCGACGGGAGGTCCACACCCGCCGCGATGAGTCCGGCCTGCTGAAGGTGCGACAGATACTCACCGAGCCAGTCGAAGCGCTGCTGGTAGCGACCGTCGGCCACGGAGCGGACATGGCCGCCGAGCACATCCTCATCCCCCAGGAAGAAGGCGCGCATCAACCGATCGGCCAGTAGCGCCTCGACGCTGAACCGGTAGACCGCCGACAGCCCGACGACGCCATCCGCCTCGAGCACGCGACGGCGGACCTCAGCGCCCAGTGCACCCATCCCGTGGTTGATCAGCGCATCGAGGATCGCTGCCTTGGTGGCGAACTCGAGGTAGACCGCCCCTTTTCCGATCCCGACCCGGTTGGCGATGTCGGAGACGGTCGTGGCCGACCAGCCCTGCTCGAGCGCGAGGTCGCGCGCGGCGACCAGCAGGCGCTCCCGGCGTTCCGGGATCCGGTGCCGTGGCATGGTTGCCCTCCGTAGTGACTAGATTCTCAATTCTGGTCACTACCGTACCTGCTCAGCACTGGATGAGCGAGGCCCCTGACGGCCACGTGCCAGGTAGGGCTGCGGCGTCGTGCCGACGAGACGGAACCGTCGACGGCGGAGCAGCCCTTACTGCGGCAGCCAGATCCACCCCTCACGGGCTGCCACGTCCCGAAGCTCGTCGGGAGGCGGCACACAGCGGCCCCGTTCGACCTCGCGAGCAATAACCGCAGCGAGCACGGCATCCAGGGCGTTGTCATCAGCGATGCACAGACTCTGGTGCCCGTTCCAGTCCAGCCAGGTGAGCTGGCGCGAGAGGCGAGCCACGAGGTCGGCACGAAGTGCGGAGTTCTTCGTGCCCTTGTAGCCCCGGTGGGGCAGCGACCAGCATCGAAGCGCTGCCGCCGGGTAGACCTCGCAGATGACCCCAGAGCCATCTCTGCCCGGAGACAGACCGAGTTCGCCCAGCTGTGCCTCGATCCCCGCCCACCGCATCGCCGGGTGAGCAATCCGGTCGGTCGAGACGCTCAACGGGGACAGTGCGATCCGCCGGTGGACCGCGCGGTCGGTAGCGCGCATCGCCAGGTCTCGCCGCCACTCGGGCCCCGTCGTCTCGGGAGGAGCCAGCGCGCCGGCGGCGTGCTTCCGCACCAGGTCGACAAACGACTCGGGCCACCCCAGGGGGGCGTCGACTCCGGCGCGGTGTGCCGTCCGGATCGCCTCGATGATGGTCTCGTCCTCAGCACCGACCTGGACGCGTTCGAGGACGCACCGGCGGTCGCCACGAAGGAGCGCGAATCCGGTTCGGACCGGATCAGCGGCGAGATCAATGCCGACGAACCTCACACCGTCAGCCCAGGCAGCAAGGCACCAGCGTCAGCCGGCCGACTCTCGAATCCTTGCGGCCGTGGCCTGGTAGACATCCTCCGGGACTGCGCCAAGTGCTCGCATCTGCTCCAGGGCGGCCAGCTGCTGCTCGGGCGGGAGGGTGGAGTCGATGTTCACCTTCATCTGAGTGGAATCCTCAGACGCGGGACGCTGGGCCGGGGCCGGCTGGGCCGGAGCCTGGGCGCCCTGGGCCGGGGCCTGCTCGGCTCGCTGAGCATACGCCTGGCGAGCTGCCGCAGTCGCCTCGGCGAACCCCCGCACATCCTGCGGGTCGAAGCCCAGGCACCCGATGCTGTAGGCGTTCGTCCCGTCATTGCCGCTGACCAGGACACCGTCGTCGCCTTCAATGCTGAACGTCTCGATCTTCTGCATTCCCCAGAACGGCAGGTCAGCCCCCTGCACCTTCATCTCCTTGTCCCGGACTCGCTGATACGAGCCCCACCGGATGCGCAGCCCGTCGTCGAAGAGCACTCCGACGTAGGAGGTGGCGTCGGAGAGCTTGAAGCCCTGCAACACTCGCCGGGGGGTCGCGCCGGTGGGCACGGCTTCGAGATAGAGGGTGACCTGCTCCTTCGACGGGACGTCCGCAGCCTGGGCGAGGACTTCAAGAAGGTCCGGTCTCATCTGCGGAAAGTCGGCGTATTTGGTACGGATCTTGGCTGCGCGGCGTTCACGTGCCTTGGCACCGCGACCGTAGAACATGTCGGAAATCCCCATGGACCAGACGGTAGCCGATGTCGGTATCCCGAACGATTCAGGGGCACGGACAGCGGGCGATCACCAGAACGCGAAGCGACCGGTGGCACCTCAGGCCAACCGCCTCCCCGAAGCCTCTACGGTATGGGGAAGCTCACACGTGGCGCCAGGCTCGGCGGGTTCAGTTCCACCACACCTATGGAGGTGCGTAGTGTTCGGTCCTCTTCGGCGCGCGGTCGCGATCGCAGCTGCTGTCGTCATGATCGCGGTGGTCATCTGGGTGGATGTGATGACACCGGTGTGGCAGAACCTCGTGATCATCAGCGGCCTCGTCGCTGGTGCGGTGACCTTTCTGCTCACCACGCTCTTCATCGACCGGTTCATCCAGCGGGCCGCACGCCGACGGTGGGCGCCGGTGACCAGGATGGCTCTCACCGAGATCCTGCATCAGCTCAGCGATGCGAGTGGCGACGGCGTCGGGCCACGCCGCCTACCCACGCCGGATGCGACGAGCGGTCCACAGGTGCTGCTGGCCGGAACCAAGGAGCTACGCAGCGCAGTCATCGCCGAGCGCAGGCGGCTCTCCACCGCCCTGGTGACCTGGTGGGCCCTGCTGTCCTCGATACCAGACACCGAGGAGATCATCCGGCACACCGCGGACGTCGCGCTGCTGTTCGACGGCGTTCGCAACGCATCGCTCGATCTGGACCAGGCAGTGACCAGCGGGGCAACGACAGGTGAGACGGAAGCCGCTGAGCGGACGCTGCGCTCGCAGATCATGGCCTGCAACCATTCCATCGCCTGCATCATCGAGGAGATCTCGGCTCGGCTTGCTCAGGACCAG